>JBILLY010000028.1:0-15394 GCA_044375835.1 Opitutaceae bacterium | reverse complement strand
GCGAGCAGAAACAAAAACGGCGCCGCCTCCGTGACCTTCTCCGGCGCGGAGAAGAGTTGTCCGAGCTCCTCGCGGTGCGCCGTCGCATAGGCGACCAGCATCGTCCCCGCCAACGGCACGCTCGCGATCCGCGCGCCCAGCCCCGCGGCCAGCAGCAGCCCGCCGCCCGCCTCGACCGCCCCGGCGAGCGCGGCGTTCACCGCCGGCAGCGGCAGCCCGAGCCCGGCGAAAAACTCCGTCGTCCGCCCGAGATTGGTCAGCTTGCCCCAGCCCGTCTGGAAAAATCCCCAGCCCCAGTAGAGCCGCACCGCCAGCAGCAGCCCCGGCTGCAAGGCCTGCCCCGCCGCCTCGACCACCCGCCCGACCCACGCGTATCCGGAGTGTAATGTCATGCGCGTGGGAGCCGCCGCGCCGCGCCTTATTTCCGCCGCCCGCAAAAAAACGCGGCGTCACCCGCCTTCCGCGAAACAAGACGGCCGCGACGCGCAGATCCGACGGCCTCGGACTTGCCCGCGCACCGCCGTGCGGCCGGAGCCTCATTCCGCTCGCCGGCTTTCTCGCGGCTGGCCGCGGCGTGGCCAAGTCGATCCACTGGACCGATCCCCGGGTCCGGAAACCAACGGCGAAGCCGCCGTCCTGCCAACTCCACCCACCGATCCCAAATCGGCGTCTCGCAACGGCGGCAGGCGCATACGCCGCCTCACGGCACCTCGTAGACCTCGGCGATCACGAGACCACCCGTGCCCGCGGGAGCGGAGACCTGCACGGAGTAGGAGCCGGGTTGCAGCGTCGCGAGCAGCGCGGCGTCCTTTGATGCGGCGGGAATCGCAAAGGCCCCGACCTGCGCCATCGCCGCCGTCAGCGTGCTGGTGCCGCCCCAATCGTCGCTCTCATTGATTTTCGTCGTGCCGGCGAACAGCGCGAGGCGCGGATCAGCCACAAAACCGCTCGCCACCCCGACCCCGGCGAGGCCCGGGCCGACCGCGCGCACCAGCACCGCGCGCGGCGTCGCGCCGCCGATCACGAACCCGACGGTGAAACCGGTGCCGATCTGCTTCAGCACGGAAACGTTGACGAGCCGCGGCGTGGTCGCGGTGAAGGCGTTGTTCGGCGTCGAATCGTAGAGTTCGGCGATCACGGTGCCGGTCGTGCCGGCGTTGCCGGTCACGCGGATCGAGTAGCCGCCGGTCGCGATGGCCGGGTTGTAGATCGCGGCATCCTTCGAGTCGGTCGCGGCGTAGGGGAATGCGCCGACCGCAGAGAACGCATTGCCCAGCGCAGCGCTGCCGTTCCAGTTGTCGTTTTCGCCGATCTTCGCCGCACCGGAGAAGAACTCGAGATTCGGATCACCGAGCACCCCGGTGACGCCGAGGGCGCCCAGCGCGGGGCCGGCGGCGCGCACGAGCACGGGTTTCGAGCCCTGCGTGCCGCCACCGCCGATCACGGTGCCCATCGTGAAACTGTCGCCCGGCCCGTCCAGCGCCGTGAGCAGCGAGAGATTGACGAGCCTGCCGGGGTTGGTGGCGCCGGCCAGCGCGATGGTCGCGGCGGCACTCGTGACGGTGCCGGTCGGAGTCGTGATGGCGACGGTGTAGCTGCCCAGATTCGAGCCGGAGGCCGTCGTGATGTAGACGGGGCTGTTGGCGCCGACGAGCGGAACGCCATCCTTGAACCACTGGTAGGCCGCGCCACCGGTGTTTTGCGCGGCGACGCTCAGGCGCACGGCGGCGCCGGGTGCGGCGATTTGCGACTGCGGCGCCGTCGCGACGACGGGCGGCGGCGTGGCCTCGACGAGGTCGTAGGCGACGATGGCCCCGCCGTCGCCCACCGCGATGATCGTGTTGGCATTGGCAGCGATGCCGCGCACGGCGCGGTCGATCGGGATCGAGCCGAGCACCCAGTTGATTCCGTCCCGGGAAATCAAAAGCGTGCCGGTGGTCCCCACAGGGGCCAAGTAGCCTAGCCGCGTTTGGGCGATGGCTCCGATTGTGTCGCTAGCCAGGTTCACTCCGGTGTCCACTGGGTTCCACCGGACTCCGTCGGTGGAGTTGAGCATGGTGCCGACCCCGCCGACGGCGAGAAACCCGACGTTTTCGAAGTAGGAAACATTGGTGAGCTGGGCCGTGACGCCGCTCGTCGCCGCAGTCCAGGACACGCCGTCGGCGGAGTGGAGGATCGTGCCATTGTCGCCGACGACGACGTGGCAACCCGCGCCAAAGGCGGCTCCACGGAGGGGATTGGCGGTGCCGCTGGTGCGGGTGGTCCAGGTGATGCCGTCCGGGGACGTCAGGAGCGATCCACTCGCGCCAGCGACGACGAAGAGCGTCGGGCTGGCGCCGATGGCGAGACGCTGTGTGGTGGAGCCGGTGGCGCGTTCTGTCCAAGTGAGCGCGTCGGGTGAGGTGAAGAGGCGTCCCGCGTCGCCGACGGCGACGTAGCGGGACTGCGCATAGGCGATATCGTTGAGCGCGGAGAATGCGGCGTTGGGGTTGGCGCGCGTCCAGGTGCTTCCATCGACAGAAACCGCCACCGGCGGGAGCACGGCGTTGCGCGCGAGCGGATCGACCGCCTGGCCGATGGCGACGAATTTGCCGCCGGCGTAGATGACATGGTGGCGATTGTCGCCGGTGCCTTGGCTGACGCGTTTGTAACTCGTCGCCGTCGTGGCGGTATAGATTTCGCCGGCGCGGCCAACGAGGATGCCTTCGTTGTCCGCACCCGCCACGGCCAAAATGCCGCTCGTCCGGTTCTCGATCGAGGCCTGCGTCCACGTTGCTCCGTCTTCGGAGGTGAGCACCGTGCCGTTGTCGCCGGCGACGACGAAAGCTCCTTTGATCACACCGGCCCCGTAAAGATTTTGGGTGGTGCCGGACGTGCGGCGAGTCCAGGCGACCCCGTCCGGCGATGTGAGAATCACCCCGCCGGTGCCGACGGCGACAAAGACCGCGTTGTGATGCGCCAAGCCGCGCAGGTCACCGGTGACGCCGCTCGCGCGGGGAGTCCAAGCTTCTGCGGTGGGCGAGGTCGCGATCCCGCCCCGCGCACCCACGGCGACAAAAATCCCGTTGGCCTGGATTGCGGCGAAAACATTGCCGTTGATGCCGGCCCCGCGGCTGACAAACGCGAGCGCGTCGGCCGAGGTGCCGACTACAGAGTTGCCCAGCAGCAGCCAGCGGTCGCCGGTAAACGTCGCGCCCAACGAGTCGAACGTGCCCTCGGACACGCGCCACGCAAAGCCGTCGGGCGAATTCCACGGAATCCCGGTGGGCTCGCGCACGGCGTCGTCGAAAAACGGGGCGCTGACGACAAAGCGACCGGCGGGAGAATAGCCGATCCCGGAGAGATTTTGCGTCGTCGGAAAATCGACCCGCTGGAGAGCGCCTCCGGCATCGAGCGTTGCTACGGTGCCCACCCCGCCGACGAGCCGCCACGCGCCCGCAGCGCGCACCGCGCCGTTGAAGTTGACGCCGATTGGGCCCGGATTGACCCAGCGCCACCCGGAGAGCCGGGCGCGGAGCGGCAAATCCGTGGACATCGCGCTGCCACCGGCGGCAGTCACGCCCCGGACGTTCAGCGAGTAGTTGCCGAGCGCCGGCGGAGTCCACGCAAAGGTGGCGCTGGGCCCGGGCAGCTCGGCGACCTTGGTGCCGTCGACATAGAGTTCCAGCCGCGTGTAGCCGGTGCCACCGGCCGCGATAGTTACTTTCCGACCGGCGTCGGCATGGAGCACCGGCCCAATGTGCGTGATTGTCGGTGCCACCAGCGGCGCCTCGGCCGGCACGGGCGCGGTGGTCGAGTAGATCGCACCAGAGTTGCCGACCGCGACCAGCACGCCTGCTCCCTCGGCCAAGCCGCGAATCGTCGCGCCGGCAGCAGAGTCGAGTTGCACATTGGTCCAGGTCAGGCCGTCTTCGGAAAACTGGATGCGGCCTTCGGCGTGCGCGCTCAGGAGCACTCCGCCGCTGGAGATGGCATGGTTTGCCAGCAGGTTCAGGCCCTGCGTCGTGGCGACGCGGCGCCACGTAGTCGCGTCGGGAGAGGTAAACACCACATTTGGGCCGTAGGTGAGATACCAAGCGCCGCTGTGATACGTTGCGCTGTAAGCGGGGGAATTGTCGGAGCGGCTGCGATTGGACCAGGTGAGCCCATCGGGGGAAGTGACGACGCGCCCGCTGTCGCCGGCGGCGACGAAAAGTCCGTTGGCAAAAGTGACCGTAGCCAAAAAATTCGTGACCGGAGACGGCGTCTCGGTCCACGCCGCGCCATCGGGGGAGGTGTAGATGCGGCCACCTTCACCGACCGCCACAAAGCGGCCCACACCATACGCGATCCCGGCCATCGTGCCGACGCCCGCCGGCAACGTAGAGGCCGTCCACGTCGCTCCATCGGTGGAAAAGGCGGCGCCGGCCCGGGGCCCACCCGCCGGCCCGACCCCGACCGCCGCGTAGCGCGAGCCGCCGTGAGCCACGGCCCGGTAGTGCTGCGTCGTCGACGGTGCGGTCGCCCGCGTCCACGCCACGCCATCGGGCGAGATCACGATTGCACTGCTATCGCCGACGGCGATGAACTTTCCGCCGCCGAAGGTAACGCCATAAACGTGTTGGACAGTGAGCGGGTTGGCGCGCCGCGTCCACGCCGTGAGCGGATCGACGACGGTGAGCGTCTGGGCGGTGCGGGCCAAGCCGCCTTTGCCATCATGCGCGGAGACGCTGAAGGGGTAGCTGCCACCTTTCAGGTAACGCGCCGTGACGGAACTTGTCCGAGGATAAATTTTCCCGTCACCGAAATCCCAGCGGTAATAAAGCGAATCTCCATCGGGGTCGGTGGCCGATGCCGAAACCGCGATATTGGTGCGGGCGTAGATCGTGCCAGCGGGGGCTGTAGCCGTCAGCACGGGGTTGCGGTTGCCGTCGGTTGCGCCGAAGGCGACCTGCACATCGATGTATTCGTTCGGCGCGGTGCCGCCGACGGCGAGAGGTTTGACGGTGATGCCGGCGTCGGGATCGACGAACGTCTCACCGATCCGAAGCGCGGCATCTTTGGCGCCAGCGGACGAGCCCGGCGTCGCGTCGAGCAAGTAGCTGCCCGTGTCGGGGACGAAGGATGGCAGCTTTTGCAGCCCCCAGCGCAGTTGGACGCCGTTGCGCAGCCGGTCTACCTGACCCGAACTCAGCGCTGGGGTCTCGCCACGGCGATGTTCCAGCCAGAGGTCGTGGGCGACAGCGGACGATTCGAGGCGGAGGGCGTGAATGCCGGTGGCGTCTTTGTGGTCGTGCCGATTCAGGCGGTAAGTGCCGGCCGTCGTCACAGTCCTGACCGTGCTCGCGTCGAGGTAGCCAAGTTTGAACTTAACGGAGGTATTGAAGTAATTGTCGCCGCCGCTGGACGAGTTACCCATGCGATCAAAGATGTCGCCGTATTCGTCGTGCGTGCCCGCCCCGGTCGCCGACGTGCCGGCCGGACGCCAACTGTGAGAGTGATCGAGGCTGTGGTTGTGGCCAAGTTCGTGACTAAAGACGCCCGTCCCGAAAGAGTTGTTCAGCCAAACCGCGGCCCCGCCCAACGTCCCAAAGCCACCGTTGCCCACTGAGCCGACGCGTTTGAACGCCATGACCCAGCGATCGAATCTGGCTGGATCGAAGGCGCCGGTATTGCCGTTCGCGGCGTCGTAAGCCTTGGCCGCCGCCATGGCGTCGTCGCGGATGCTGTTCAGGGGAGAGGCGGCAGAGTTGTAGAATTCCTTGGGCCGCGGCATCCGGAGCAACCCCGGCAGCGAGGTGAAAACCATGGAAGTCTTGCCGTAGGAGGTGCCGAGATAAAACGCCGCAGTCTCCGCCGTCGTCGTCGCAACCGTCGCGGCCCCGACCGGTTCTCCGGGATCGTCGGAGAACTCCAAATTGATCCAGAGCACGCGTTTCTCCCCGAGAATCCAACTTGGGGGCGAGGTCAATGCCGCGGTGCCCGGAGTCCGCGCCGCCGGCCCGTTGCCGTCGGAAAGTGCGAGCACAATGGGTCCTGTCTCAGATTCCGCTGCGACCAGGCGTGCCGAGAGATCGGCGAGTGCTTCGCGGTCGGTCAGCGACCGGACCTCCGCGCCAAGCCGAATGGCGGGCGTTTCCGGCGCGAGTCCGAGCCCTGCCTTCTCCGCCTCGTCCAGCAGCCGATAGGGCTCCTCCTCCAGCGCGGCGAAATCGTCCACGGCGATGCCGTGCAGCGGCAGGCCCTGCTTGGTCGCCTGCGCCATCCGGCGGCCAAATACCGAGGCGAGAAACGTCCGGCCGTTGATCGTCGCAGTGCGCAGCAGGGAGGTCCCGCACCTTACTCCGTGATCCCCGCTGTGATCGCAGCCCACGATCACGTCAAAATCGCCGCGGGCATCGATCCGTGTCTCAAGTTGCGCCTGCACCGCGGCGGGCAGTTCCGCCCGCAAGCCCACCGGCACGGCGAGTTCGAGCGCGAGGCGCGGATCGGTTTGGATGAGGTGTTTGAGTGCGGTGCGACGCTCCGCCGCCAGACTCAACCCAGCCTCCACCAGCGCCGGGCGCCCGTCCGGCTCCGCCCGGCGCCACGCAGTGAGCCAATCCTCGAAGACGCGGGCTTTGGCTACGGCGGCCGATTTCGCCCGCGCCTGCTCCGCGAGACGGGCCTGCAGCGACGGGGCGGGCCCGTCCTCCGTGTTCCTCGGGAGGTCGGCGCCGGTGCCTACCGACTCGGCCGCTGCAACGCGGGGCGGGGCGCTCGTCACCCGCTCATGCGAGCCGGCAGGCACGGGGTCACGCGTGCGCCTGAGTGCAGCGGTGATGATCACGCCCGCCACCGCAAGCAAGACGACCCCGCGACGAGCCGTGAGACCGGCCCGGAAAGGGGAAAGAATCGCCGCAAGCGCGGCGCGAAACTGGCGTGAGCGCGAAGTCATGGGCGGGACGGCTGCGGAAGCTGGAGCTGGGCAAGGTGTGGGGCCGGGCACCGGAGAAAGCGCCACCGGACCGGGTAAGGAGCGGCGCGAAAGTGAGCGGCAAGGAGCATCGGGCGACAAGTTCCATACGCACGGCACTCGGCCGACCTTTCAAATTTCCCTTCGGCGGTGGGGAAGCGCGCTCGCTGCCTTCAGCCGCGCCGCACCCGCCGGCGCCACACGGCCGCACCGACGAGGCTCAGCGCGCCGAAGATCGCCGCATACGTCGACGGCTCCGGGATCGCGGTGGTGGTGAAGCGAATCTCATCGAACGTCATCCGAAACGGCACCGTGCCGACACTGCCACCGCCGATGCTCCAACTCGCGATATCCGTTGCGCCGAAGTCGATCGTCCAGTTGGCGAGGGGAATCTGCACCGTCGAAGGGAGTCCAAGTGCAAACAACGAGGTATCCACCGAGAAGACCGTGGTGCGGAGGTTCCGGTCTTCGAACTGGATGAACAGCGTCGGCGCCTGATTGCCCGCATCGCGCTGGGCGGTGATCGAGAGAAACGTCATCGCGCTCGCGTTGAGCGAGAGGCCACCCGCACCCCACCCATTGTCGTCGGCCGCACTGCCACCGACTGTGATGGAATTCGCATTCTGCGTCACTTGACCGACCCAGCTCGTGCCCGAGCGGACCGCGCCCGACTCCGGAAGAGGAGCAAACGCCGAAAGGAGAATCGACGCCGCCGCCTCGGATAACAGTTGCAGGATCGGCTCATCGGGCGAACTCGGGGACAGCACGGGAGCGGTCTCTTTTTCATCTCCCGGCGTGGCGCGCCCGGCCGCCGAACGCATTTTCGCCTCGCTGCGTCGCGCGAGATCTTTCTCCGCCAGCGATACCTGCGGCGGCTCGGTCCACGGGATAAATTGCGCAAATGCGCCGGGACCGACGCTCAGGAGCGCGAGGAGGAAAAGTGGCCGCACGCGCCGCATGGGTGCCGTGGTTCGTGGGACACTCAACTGCCGGGCGCCGGAAAGCTCACCGTCACATCGGCTGCCGCCGTGGCGGCCCCGCGGCGTTGGACGAAGACCGGCGTGCCGGCGGTGATCACAAAGTCGTCGCGATTGGGCGCGGCATCGCCCACCCGCTGCCAGCGCCCGGTGACATTGTTGTGGAAAAAACTGAACCACGTGGCGCCGCTCCACACGAGGAGCAGGTCGGCTTGCGTGGAATCGGCCGAAGAACGCCAGCCCGCCGTGCGGTCGGATTTTTGCAGCGCGAGTTGCCCGAGTGTGGTGTCCCCCGCCTGCATCGTCGCGAGGAAGGTGAGCGCGTTATCGGTGCGCGTGTGCGCCGCGCGCTGCGACGTCACCAAAACGCGTCCTCCCACCGTAAGATCCAGCGCCGTCGTGCCCCGCCGCGTGATCATGATGCCGCGGTCCCCACGGAGGAGAAAGTGATCGCGCGAGGGATCGGTGATCCCATCGATGTCGCGCGCCCAGCGGCCCCACGCCGTGTTGAAATAGAAATTGAGCCACGCAGCGCCGCCCCACACCTGCACGAGATCGGCCTGGAGGGCATCGCCCCCTCCTTGCACGATGAGCGATCCTCCCCCGGCCGTGGTGCCGAAGAAACTCGCGAGCGTATCACCCGGGACGATCTCAAAGGCGGTGCCGCTCGCGCCCGTTTCCAAGCCGAGTGTGGCGAGTCCGACGCCGTCGTCGTCCACGTAGATGCGCGTCGCGGTGTTGGCGGGCACGACGATCCGGAAAAGTCGGCCCGCGTGAGCCCCGGACGTGAGGCGGACGAAGTAAGGCGCCGCCGGCGTGCTGAAGGCGCCCGGCACCCACGCCGCGCCGGAATTTTCGAGATAGTCCGCACCGACCGCGGTGAGGCGGCCTACGGTGTTGGCGAGACTCGACGCATCGGGATCGAAGGGCACCGAGACCGACCGCGTTTGGCCCGCGGGAACCGTTTGCGAGAGATAGCCGATCGGACGGGAGACGCCCTCCTGACTGTGGGCCGCGAGCGACCCGAAAAGAGCGAGGACGGCGAGGGGAAGTGGTTTAATAGTCATGGGACGGGCTTCCTGGTTTAGTTTCCCGAGTGCGAATAGGTGCGGAGGAAGAGTTCGATGTCCTTCACGCTCGCCGCGAAACGGTTCAGGCCTTCCTGCTCATTGTTAAGGAGCGTGAAAGCGGGGATGACGATCTTCCAACCGCTGTTCCACACGCTGCGTCCGACGAGGCGCGAGTTGGTGAAATCCGCCGGCACGCTGGAATAGAAGAACGCGGGGTCGCTCACCGGCCGGAAAGCCTGGTGCTTGCGCAGAATCCACGGCGCTTCGCTGAGCGTGCCGTTGGCGTTGAAGAACTGCGTGGTGGAGAAGGCCGTCGCCCCGAGGTTAAACGGCAATGGGAGCGCCTGATCGTGCACGGTGAAAGAGCGCGCCGCACCCGTATCGCCGAGCGGCGGCGCCAGCATGTAGTCGGTGCCCGTCGGGATGAGATAAACGTAAGGCGTGGCGCTCAGGCCGTTGGGCGCGGTAGTGTTCGGTCCCGCGGCGTTCAGCGTGCCGGTCGCGTAGGCATCCATGCCGACGTAACCGCGCAGCACCACGCCCACCGAGTAAATCTTGGTGGCATAGTTCGAGTCGGAGAAGGTGTGATCGCCGACGGCGAGATCTCGGCCGAAGAAATTCTGTCCTTTGCCGATGAACGTGCTGAACGGAATCACGATGCCCGGGACCGCGCTGCCATCGGCCTTGCGCAGATTGCGACAGGCGGCGGCGACATCGGCATCGGCCATGACGTTGCTCATGATGTGTTGCTCGAGCGTCTGGCGCCACAGCGTATCGCCGTCGGTGCCATCGAGATGGCGGAAGAGCTCGCGACGCAGGGAGAAGACCGTGCCGTTTTGATCCGGGTTGTTGATGCCGAGCCGCCCCTTCGCCACCGCCCAATCCGCCTGCATTCGCGCCATCGTGCCGGCGAGACCGGCGTCGCCCAGCGTGCTGACGGTGGCCTGCGGCGTGCCACCGGTGAGATCGCCGAGCGCCCGTGCGGCGACGATGCCGTTGATCACGGCCTGGCCATCGGCGCTGCCGAGCAAGCCGGTCTCGTAGTCGTAGCTCTTGGCGGCGAGATAGGTGTAGCGGCCCGCGAGATCGAAGAGCGAGCGATACTGCTCGAGTGCTTCGTTGCGGAACGTGCGGAACGTAAGATCTTTCGTCCGGTAACCTTGGATGATCGCCGCTGCGCGCTGGCGGAAGACCTCACGGTCGGCTTGGATACCTTCGCCCTGCGCAATGAGATTGCGGACTTGCTCGTTGGCCCGCTGCAGGGTGAGAGCTAGCTGCCCCACCTCGGCAAATCCGCCGGAAAATTCGCGCAGGAGCTCTTCGTATTCGTATATCGTCTGAGCCTGCTCATAGGTAAAACTGAGTTCAGCGAGCAACTGATCCAGCGAGCGCTGCTGAGCCGCGATCCGGAGCGGATATTCTTGCGCCATGAGCGTTTGAGAGAGCCCGCCTGCCTTTAGCCCGAACCCGATCAAATGAGCCGCAGACCATATCACCGACCGGATAGTGGAGGTTCCGTCGTTAGATAAACCCAAAACCTTGGGGAACGCCTCTTTAATTATATCTCCGGTGCCGACCAATGCTTCACCAGCCAAGTCAAGTGACTCGCCTAGTATCTGCATCTGGTATTGAGTCTTCGCGAGACTCTCCATCTCGTCACCAGCGATCTTCTCAGCCTCCACCGATGCGGCATGGGCGAGCACCATAGTTGCGGCCAATTCGTGCCGGCGCTTCACAAGCGCGTGCTTGTGGACCAGCGTGTCGTGTCCGTGCCGAAGAGCGATCTCCGCTTGGTAGGCATCGAGCAATGCCTGCTGAAGGGCGCCCGTCGTGGCTCGCCTACCCATCGCGGAGCTGGAGAATTGCACATAGGGAGTCGATTCGATGGTGATTTCGCGGTCGTTAAAAATGGGCTCGCGAAGTCCTGAGACGGTTTGCGAGACTGGGGCAAGGTCTCTGAATGAATCCACGTTGGTGGGCATCGGCACCTTGATGGTTACCGCTGATGCGGAGCCGACGATATCTGTTGGACGGTCGACCAAAGACCACTCCAACAAATCGGGCCCCGTGTAGCCCTGAGCATAAGTCTTTCCGGCGCCAATATGGCCCGCGTATGGCGTGCCATAGAGTTCAATCAGCTGCCCCTCGAAGGCGCTCTCCTGATCCACGATGGCGGAGTTGTAGTCGCCGAGCTGGTTCTCTTGGTTGCGCAGGAGGCGCGTCATGCGGGCGGCTTGATCGAAGGCTCCCTTGGCATTCAACGTGGCACGCAGCGCCCGCTCATGGATTTGGTCGTAGTGCGACTTCCCTGCCTTCAATTCCGCCGGCGAGATATCGAAGGCGATCGCGGCGGGACTGAGCCCGAGCGGATTCAGGTGAGCATTGGCGGCGTCGATCTTGGCCTGAAAGTCGGTCGCCAGCACCGGCAATTCCCGGAGTTCTGGCACGGTCGTGCGATCAACGATCTGCACCCCGTTGTGCGTCGGATCGAGGTCCTTGTCCGGTAGAATCGCGTTGCCCACGAGCCAGTGGTAGTAGGCACCCTGCGTTGCCCGCGAGGTCCACTCGTCCACCCCCCAGTGCCGTTTCGTATTGGTCCGGGAATTGGTCTTGCCGTCGCGGAAATGGCTCCAGCCCGCCCCGGGATCATCCTTGTAGCTCTGCCGATGGGTGAGGGCGATCACCTGTTGCGCCGTGCGGGCGACGTTGCCGGCCGCCGCCGCAAACTTACGCTCGTCGAAATAGTCGATGACGACCGGCTGCCCGAGCACCGTTACGCCCTCGGCCCGGGGCACCCATGTGAAGTTGGGATTTCGGAGCAGGGTGGAATAACCCTTGAGCGCCGTGAGGTAGTGTCCATACGCGTCGCCGTGGGCCTGGGGAAACATGCGTTGCGCATCCGCGGCGTCGAGTTTGCCATCTGCCGTGCTGCTGCCGGCTTTTTCGCGGATGTTGTAGTTCACCGCATAGAGTGCCTCGCCGGCATTGATGCCGCGGGTATAGTTCCAATAAAGGCGATTGTAAGCGGGCGCGGTCGCGACGCTCGGCGACAGGAAGTCGTCGCGCCCGCGGAGCAGGGCGAGCTCCTCGTCCAGCACACTCTTGACCTGCCCCTCGAAGGCGAACCGCGACGTGGAGATCTCCGTGGCCGTGGCACTGTCGTCCACCGAGATGGTCGGATTGGCGGCGTCGGCGAAGGCCTCGTTGCCCAATATCGTGTAGAGATCGTTGAGGTAGCCGGCGGCGAGGAGCAGCGCATCGTTGGCCGGGCCGTAGTCGTAGCCGTTGCCGATACTCATGGCTTTGCCGCGATTCAGCACCGTCTCGTAGATTTCGATAAGGCCGGAATCGTTGATGTTGGCGAGATTCAAGGCGACGTTGCCCTCCCAGCGTTTGCCCGCCTGCGTGAGCAGGCTCACGTCGGTATTCACGGCGTTGTTGAAGAGATCGCCGACGCGTTGATTGAAGGGATTGATCCCGGCGAGCACGCGCTTGATCCAGCCCTCGACCAGCTTCGGCTCCATCCAGCGCGACCATTGGTAATCAGCCGTGGTGCCGATCTTTGGCGCCACGCTGTCCACCGAAGACTTCGGCCGGTAGCGCATCGTGAAATAATTGTCCGACATCACGAGCAACGGATCGCCGAGGGGAGCCGTGGCACTGCCACCCACGACCTCCTGATTGGTCAACGTGCCGTTGGGGCGTTGCCATGGCGATGCGCCGATGACCCGATCGCTTTCCGTTGCCGCGTGCAGTTGGAAGTTTATGCTCGAGAGTAGGCCGGCATCCGACGAAGTATAGAGTGCAACTTCCAGCTTGTTGGGCCCGGCGCGGAAATAGTTTGCACCGACGGCAAATTGCCGTGCGAGCCCAAGCCCGCCACTGACCAATCCAGTCGCGGCGTTGCTGTTGGTAAAGTTGTGCGGAGCCTGGAAGGCGAGTGCGGCGATACCGTTGACGTAGAGCACGAATCCCGCGTTCGGATCGGAGAGCGCGGTGCTGAAAACGATCTTCGCCGGCACACCGGCCGTGAAGTCGACGCCCGAGATGGAGCGGGCCACTAGACCAGGGCGCAGCGAACCGCCGGTAAATCCGTCCTGGGCGATGCCACGCACCGCCACTGCGGTCGCACCCTGTCCGCTGCCGCCTGAGAGCGTGACCGCAGGGTCGCTCGTATATCCTGCGCCCCCATTGGTAACTTGGATCGACAAGACTCGGCCAGTCGCCGGATTTATCGTCGCAACGGCCGTCGCGCCACTGCCGCCGCCTCCGGACAGCGCCACCGTCGGCGCGCTGGCATACTTCTCGCCGGAATTTACGACCGTGATCGCGACGATTCCCGCGGACAGGTTGCCACCGGAGGTGCGTCTCACGGCCGTCGCAATCGCACCGCTCCCACCGCCGCCTTCAAGGAGAATCTGCGGCGCCGAGGTGTAGTTGCTACCGGGATTAGTGAGTGTGACTGCGGTGACGGTTTTGCTGACGGGATCGACCGTAGCCGTCGCCGTGGCTCCGCTGCCGCCGCCACCTTCGAACCTTACCGACGGAGCGGACGTATAGTTTGTGCCACCATTGACGATCACTACCCGATCAAGCCAGCGTTGGATTTCGACTGCGTATGGCAGATTGAACTCTTGTGCGGCGGCTGCGGCCGCAGCGTATTCGCCGTCCGTTGGCCGGGCGCCCGCCGGGTCCTTGACCAGTGCCCAGCGCCCCAGATCCTTGGCGACCTCGGAATACTCATAGACCGGAGGCGCGACCCCGTCCTGCGGCGGCGCGTAGCGCCACTCGAATTCGTAGTCCTCGGGCCTGCCGGCAAAGTCACCACTGTGCCGCAGCGAGACCTGCTCATCGAGCGGGTTGCTGGAGAAATTGACCTTGAGGTCGCCGGTGTAGAGGCGCGGAGCCACCTTGAAGACCTCCACGGAGACAGGTTCTCCCTCCGGCGTGAACGCCTCGCCGTTGCCGAGAACCATGGTCACCCAGCCATCGCCCCGGCCGGTGGCCGTCAACGCATAGCGATCCACCGCCGAGTCTGGGTGCGTGATCTCGGCCAAGGCGCGCGGGCCAAGCACACGCGGAGCAGATTCCGCCGGAGCCCCCTCCGCTTGCGCGACGAAGCCCGCTGCCTTGGTGGTGTCTCGCACAAAGGTCTCGACCGTCGTCGTCAATCCTTCGACCGCAGCGATCCAGAGCGGATCGTCCGGTTGGGAGGAATCGGTTCGGGGCAGGTTCCTGATGATTCCGCGATCGGCGACGGACAGGACGTTCAAGTTGAGGTAGTCCTCCCCGGCGACCACATCTTGAAAGGTGCCCAGGAGGACAAGCGCCCCCTTGGTTCCGCGCGCCGGATCGAAGAAGAATCGATCTTGGAGATGCGGGGGCAACCCTTGGAAATAAGTCCGGCCCTGATACGAGGTCGTCGGGACGGATTCGGGGATTTTCTCCAAGCCGCCGGGCTTGCCGAGGAAAAACACTTTTTCACGCGTGGGGTCGTGCAATATCGCACTGGGCTTGTTCCCCGCTACCGCGATTGCGACGGACTCCTGGTAAAAGATCTGAGCGCTCGTTTGGTTGTAGATACCCGGAAGTCCGAATTTAGGCAGCGTCAGCGTCTCGCCGAGCTGAAGTTCCGGCGCCCCCTCCGGCCACGCCGGACGATAAGTGATGGTGAGTGGCGTGCCCGTGACCGGATGCTCCACGGGGACTACGCTTGGACGGAGATAGGGTAAAATCGTCCCTACCGCCGGCTGCTCGGCCAGCTCCGGCACGAAGAAACCTTCCCGCATGACATAATAGAACTGCATGCCGGTCGACGGCTCCGCGGCAATTCCCGCGGTTGCCTGCGCGTGAGTCCCATCGTTGGTCAAACCGCCCCCGGAAAAACCGACGTCCGGCGGCGACGTATATCTTGCGCCGCGATTGGTCACCTGAATCGAGAGACCACGCGCCGCACTCACACTCGCACCGCCCCCTCCACCCCCTGACAGAGCAACGGCAGGCGTCGCCGTGTAGCCTGAGCCTGGATTCGTCAAAGTCAGACTGACGACTTCGGCGGCGGCCTGCGCCGTTGCCGTCGCGCCATATCCGCCCCCGCCGGCAATGGTGACAGTGGGCTTGGCGGAGAAAGTGAGACTAGACAAGTTGGCCGGTGCTTGAATCGCGGTCACCCCCACGGCTAGCTCGGCTGTCGCACTTGCCCCCGATCCTCCGCCGCCGCTGAAAGCGACCTGCGGCGCCGACGTGTAGTTCGCACCGTGATTGGTGATGGTGACTCCGGTGACTGTCCGGGTGGTGAGATTGAACGTCGCCGTAGCCGTGGCTCCGCTACCGCCACCGCCGGACAAACTCACCTGAGGCGCCGAGGTATAGCCCGCGCCGCCGCTGTTGATGATCACCTTGACCACGGGGCC
>JBILLY010000587.1:0-3836 GCA_044375835.1 Opitutaceae bacterium | reverse complement strand
AGCGTCTTGGCCACCTTGAAGTCTTCGAAAATCCCGTCGCGGTTGTCGTCGACCGGACGGTAGTTCTCGACCGAGCGCGCGCCGACGAGCGTGCGCAGGCGGTCTTTGAAGAAGGACGACTGCACGACCGCGAAGGCCGCGTTGGTGTGGCCGCCGCCGCGGCGCACCACGCCGGGCTCGCGGTAGGTCGCGCCGTATTGGTCGCGGAGGAGCTGGAGCAGGCTCGGGATCGGGGGCGAACCCGGCGCCCAGGTGACGATGCGCGAGGTCGCGACGGTGACGGGGCTGATCACATCCTTGCCGCCGTCATGCTGCACGCCCGCGAGCAGGTCGTGTTTGCCGGCGGACTTGAGGTCGAGTTTGTAGGCGGCCTCGAGCTTGGCCGAAAACGTGACGCCGCCCGGCTTGAAATCCGAGATCGAGCTGCGCAGGCGCTGGCCGGCGACCGGGCGCAGGCCGTTGAACTCGCGCCGCATGCGGTGGCTGTCGACCTGCTGGAAGACGCCGCGCACCGCGAGCGTCGGCGATACGATCCACTCGCCCTCGAGCTGCGTGAGCTTGTTGGCGTAGCTGTCGCGGCCGTCGGGGCCGTTGTAATTGAACGAGTCGTCCGGGAAAAAATCGCGCGAGAAGATGCCGGGATAGGGCGGGACGTTGGGCCCGAGCGTGCGGGCGATGAAGGAGTCGACCGTCTCGGGCGCGGTGCGGCCGGTCGCGATGGGCTGGCCGGCGGCGTTGAGCACGGCGCCGTTCTCGACTTGCGGATACGCGGCCGGGCGGGCGAGGCCGAGCCGGTCGAAGAGCCGGATCGCCTCGCGGTCGCGCTCCTGGAAGAGCGGGTGGCTGACGACGGTGTGCGGCCGGCGGCCGGCTTCGCGGTCCAGCTCGGCGTAGCGGCCGGTGAACGAGAGATTGCGCAGCGGCCGCCACGTGAGCGCACCGCTGTAAAAATCTTCCTTCGTGAACATGTGGTCGATGTTGCTGCCCTCGTCGGTGCGACCGTAAACGAAACTGTAGGCGAGCGACTGGCCGAGCAGCGGCGCGCTGGAGCGGAAAACGGCGCGCTTGTGGTCGAAGGAACCGTAGCTGAGATCGAGCGAGTGCCGCGCGCGGAAGCTCGGCTTCATTTTGATGAGGTTCACCGTGCCGCCCGGGGGAGAGATACCGGCAAAGACGGCGTTGGGGCCTTTCACGACTTCCACGCGGTCCACGTCGTAAAGCGTCAGGCCGGAGCCGGCCGGGAGGCCGTTGACGAACTGCGGGCCGGTGTAGCCGCGGATGAGAATCATGCTCTCGTCCTTCACCTGCAGCGCGACCGCGCTGGCCGCGCGCAGCACGTCGATCAGTTGGTTGCCCGCCTGATCCTGCACAAACTCCTGCGCGACGATGCTGATGTTGAGCGGCGTATCCTTGATCAGGCCCGCGGTGCCGGTGCCGGTCACCGCCGCACCGACGCGGTAACCCTGGTCCACCGGACTCGTCACTTCGAAAGGACTCAGCACGACCGGCGCGGCGGCGCCGCCGGCCGCGGGCACGGTCTGGCCCCACACGCCTGCCGCAGGCAGCACGAACCAGGGCAGGAGAGCGAGCGAGGCGGAGCGGAAGGGGGAATTTGCACGCATATGCGGGTTCCGGATATGCCCTCGTTGGCTCGTCCCGCGAGCAAAAGTCGCCTCGGCCTTGCAAACCGCCGTTTTGCCGTTCCGGCGTCATCCGTTCGGGCTAGCCCGCCCCGCGCATACGCGTGGACGCACCGCCGCGCCGATGATTCTGTGCTCGCCGCCGCGGTCCCCGCGGGCGAAATCCCTCTCCGGCCAACCCCTCGGTCCGCTTCCCCCCGCGCTTCCCCGACCAGCGCCGTCTTATTTTCCCATGAAAAACCTCCTCCCCTCCCTCGCCTTGCTCGCCGCCTCGGCTCTCCCGCTCGCCGCCCAAGACGGCAAGCCCGACGCCGAAGGCTACATCCGCGATTGGCTCGTGCTCGCCCCCCTGCCCATCGGCGACGGCGGCGGCGCCGACGCGGTCGAGAAGAAGCAGTTCGCCGACGAGGCGGACCCGAAGAGTGCCAAAGACGGCGCCGCCCAGAAAGTCGGCGGCAAGGAACTCATGTGGGAGAAGGTCACCACCAAAACCTTCTACATCGACTTCAAGGAACTCGCCACGCCCGGCGAACAGGTCGTCGGCTGGGCCGTCGCCTACGTCGTCGCTCCCGCCGACAAAGCCGGCCTGGTGCTGCACATGAACAGCAACGACCAGGGCAAGGTCTACCTCAACGGCCAGGAACTCTTCAAATTCCTCGACACGCGCACGCTCGAGAAGGACGGCGAGGACAAGGTCGCCGGCGTAACGCTCAAGAAGGGCGTCAACGTCCTCGTCCTCAAAGTCGCCAACGAGGAAAACAACTGGCAGGGCAGCGTCCGCTTCGTCGACGCCGCCGGCAAGCCCGTCACCGACCTCAAGATCCAGACCGCACGCTGAGCACCGCCGCGGGCAGCCGCCCGCTTTCTCCCCGCCGCCGCTTCGTCGGAGTTCTTTTCCCCGACCCGCCGGTTCTCCCGTCGCCGCCATGCCCCTTCCCCGCCGCGCCTTTCTCGCCACCGCCCTCGCCGCCGCGCCCGCCCTCGCGCTGCGCGGCGCCAACGCCGGCGCGACGCCGCCCGCCCCGACCGCCGGCCCGCTCCCGCCGCTCGCCGCCTCCGGCCGCCGCGGGCTGCGGCTCGCGATCGCGACGTATTCGTATTGGCACTTCCGCACCCCCAAGGTCCCGATCGAGACCGTGATGGACCGCGCCGCCGAACTCGGCGTCGCCGGGGTCGACGTGCTGCACCGCCAGATGGCGATTCCCGAACGCGGCCCGCTCGACGCCGCGGCCCGCGCCTACCTGCGCGGACTCAAGCGCCATGCGTTTCACCGCGGCCTGTCCATCTGCTGCGTGTCGACGCACCAGAGTTTCGTGAAAGCCGACCCGGCCGAGCTCACCGCCGAGGTCGAACACACGAAAAAGTGCATCGAACTCGCCGCCGAACTCGGCTGCCCGAGCATCCGCATCAACACCGGCCGCTGGGGCACCACGCGCAGTTTCGACGACCTCATGAAAAACCGCGGCATCGAGCCCGTGCTCCCCGGCCGCACCGAGGACGAGGGTTTCAAGTGGTGCCAGGACGGCATCGAGCGCTGCCTCGCCACCGCGGAGAAACACGGCGTCGTGCTCGCGCTCGAAAACCACTGGGGCCTCGCCCGCACCGCCGCCGGCCTGCTCCGCCTCCTCGACGCCATCAAGTCCCCGTGGCTCGGCGGCCTGATGGACACCGGCAACTTCCTCGAGGACCCGTATCCGCAGCTCGAAGCCATCGCGCCGCACACCGTCTACGTGCAGGCCAAAACCTACCCCGGCGGCGGCGAGTGGTATACGCTCGACCTCGACTACCCGCGCATCGCCGCGTTGCTCGAACGCGCCGGCTACACCGGCTGGATCGCACTCGAGATGGAGGGCAAGGAAGACCCCGCCACCGCCGTGCCGCAGAGCCTCGCCGTCCTGCGCAGCGCCTTTGCACCGGTTGCGGTCGCCGCCTCGGCGCGCTGATCGCCGCTCCCGGCCTTCTTCTCAGTTCTCGGCTCTCTGATCCGAAAGCACGCCGACCGAGCTTTTGCTCGGTTGGCGTTTGTCCCGGCGCCGCCCCCGCTTCAGCTCCGCCCCCCCCGCTCAAGCCCGAAAATCCGCCCGCCTCGGCAGGGCCGGCTCGCCGAGTCGGCCTGGGTTCCAACGCGATTTACACCTCGGATTGGCTCCAGCCCCGGGGCGGGGCCGCCCCCCCCCCCCCCCCCCCCCCCCCCCC
>JBILLY010000585.1:0-3845 GCA_044375835.1 Opitutaceae bacterium | reverse complement strand
AGTCCCAGCGGTAGGTATTGACCATGAACATACAGTCGCAGTGGCCCTTGACGATGCCGTCGACGACGTGGTTGTGCAGGTCGGTGATGCCGGCGACGGGGACCGCGACCTTGATGCGGTCGTCGAGCGCGGCGGTATACCAGGTGTAGGCGCCGCCGCCGGAGCGGCCGGTCATGCCGATCTTCTCCGGGTCGACCTCGGGGCGGGACTGGAGGTAGTCGAGGGCGCGGATGCCGTTCCAAGCCTCGACGCCGGCGGGCGTGTAGCCGCGGGCATTCCACCAATACTGGCCGAAGCGGCGCGTGCCGTGGTGCATGCCCTCGAGCTCGCCGAGCTGGATGGTGTCGAGCACGAGGCAAACGTAGCCGTGGCGGGCGAACCAGGCGCCGTGGTGCTGGTAGCCGGTTTTGTTGCCGAGGCTGGCGGCGCCGTCTTTCACGGAGGCGTGGCCGCAGCCGTAGAGGATGGCGGGGGCGCGGCCGGCGAGGTTTTTGGGGACGTAGAGGTTGGCGGTGACGTAGAGGCCGGGCAGCGACTGGAAGTGGAGTTTCTCGACGGTGAACTCGGCGTGATCGAGGCGGCCGGTGACGACGGGCTTGAGGTCGGTTTTCTCCGGACGGGGCGAGAGGCCGAGCATCTCGAAGAGTTGCTCGCGGTCGGCGGCGCGGCGCGCGGGCCAGTCGGCGGCGGAGGCGAGATCGGCGTGCGGCGCAACGCCGAGCCGCGCGGTCTCGGCGGCGAAGTAGTCGGCGAACATGCGGTCGGCGGCGTTGGGCGGGGGAGCGGGAGCCGGGACCGCGGCGGCGACGGAGAGAGCGGCGACGAACGGGAGGGCGCGGGCGCGCGGGAGGAGACGGCGGGACGGAGCGAAGGCGAGACGGAGAAGCGAAGCGACGGAGCGGGGGAGGGAGGGCGGGGGCATGCGCGAAGTAACCGGGCGGGTATTGAAAAACGCGGGGCGGTGCGAAACGCTGCGGGCGAGTCGAGCCCCGCCCCCGCCCATGCGCAAAAGCTTTTTCCTCCCTCTGTTGGCCGCCGCGGCGGCGATTCACGCCGTGCCGGTCGCGGCCCAAACGCCGGCGGAGGCGCCGCCGCCGGAGATCGTCTTCGTGGGCGGGCGCGTGCTGACGGTCGACGCGGAGTTCCGCATCGCGGAGGCGCTGGCGGTGCGCGCCGGCAAGGTCGTGGCGACCGGCACGAGCGCGGCGATGCGGGCGTTGGCGCGCCCGGGGGCGACGGAGGTGCGCGAGTTGGGCGGGCGCATGGTGTTGCCTGGCCTGATCGATTCGCACGTGCACGCGCCGGCGGCGGCGGTGTTCGAATTCGACCACGAGATCCCGGACATGGAGACGATCCGCGACGTGCTGGACTACATCGCGGCGCGGGCGCGGGTGGTGCCGGAGGGCGGGTGGATCTCGCTGCAGCAGGTGTTCATCACGCGGCTGCGGGAGGCGCGGTTTCCGACGCGCGCGGAGCTGGATGCGGCGGCGCCGCGGCACGCGGTGAATTTCCGCACGGGGCCGGACAACATGCTCAACACGCTGGCGCTGCGGAAGTGCGGCTTCGACCGCGCGTGGACGGTGGCGGACGGCGGGCCGGGTTACCTCGAGAAAGACGCGGCGGGCGAGCCGACGGGCCTCGTGCGGGGGCTGTCGCGCTACATCAAGATGGGCGCGGTCGGCCGCGCGCCGGGCGAGGCGCAGCAGCGGGAGCGGTTGCAGGCGCTGTTGCGCGATTACAACCGGAGCGGGTTCACGGCGGTGGCGGACCGCGGGGCGACGCCGGAGTCGATCCGCCACTACGAGCGGCTGCGGGCCGACGGCGGGCTGACGGTGCGTGTGGCGCTCTCGCAGACCTTTGCGACGGTCGGGCCGGCGGAAGGCATGGCGGCGGCGATCGACCGCATCGCGGCGAGTCCGCTGCGCCGGCCGGATCCCTGGCTGAAACTCATCGGCACCAAAATCTGGCTCGACGGCGGCATGCTGACGGGCAGCGCCTACATGCTCGCGCCGTGGGGCAAAAACGAAAACTACGGCATCCGCGACGAGACCTACCGCGGCGTGCTCAACGTGCCGCCCGAGCGGTTGGTGGAGCTGGTGCGGCGCGTGGCGGGCCACGGGATGCAGTTCACGGCGCACGCGGTCGGCGATGCGGCGGGCGCGGTGTTGCTCGACGCCTACGAGGCGGTGGACCGCGAGAAGCCGCTGCGCGACCTGCGGATGGGCATCACGCATTCGAACTTCATGACGCGCGACAACGTGGTGCGCGCGGCGAAGCTCGGCGTGGTGCTGGATATCCAGCCGATCTGGCTGCACCTCGACGCGCGCACGCTGGTGCAGCAGTTCGGCTACGAGCGGCTGCGGTGGTTTCAGCCGCTCCGCAGCATCTTCGCGGCGGGCGGCATGGCGGGCGGTGGCTCGGACCACATGCTCAAGATCGGCGACCGCCGCGCGATCAACCCCTACAACCCCTTCCTCGCGATGTGGACGACGGTGACGCGCCGGGCGAAGTGGTATGACGGGCAACTGCACCCGGAGGAGGCGCTCACGCGGCGGCAGGCGATCGAGTTCTACACGCGCAACAACGCCCACCTGCTCTTCTGGGAAAAAGACCTCGGCGCGCTCGAACCGGGCAAGCGGGCGGACTTCATCGTGGTCGACCGCGACCTGCTGGCCTGCCCGGAGGACGACCTCAAGGAGACGCAGGTGCTCGAGACCTGGATCGAGGGGAAGAACGTGTTCCGGCGCTGAGCGCCGATCCGGTAGTTCGCTCTGGCCGTGCGCGATGCAGGCGACGAGCACGGTCGCGCCCTGCGGCCGGAGGATTGCGCCCGCCCGTGGCCGGTTCCGCCCGCCGCTACGCCGGAGCGTTCGGGTAGGTCCGCTTGCGGCCCGGTCCGCGCGGCACTTGACGGCCCGGGGGCGCGTGGAATCCTCGCGGGGCGGTCCAGCCTCCGCCCCCGCCCCAACCGATGCGCATTCTGGTGATCGAAGACGAACGGCAGCTTGCCGGCCACGTGGCCCGGGCGTTGTCGCGCCACGGCCACACGCTCGCGACGATGCACGACGGCGCGGAAGGGCTGAAGTCGGCGCTGCTGGATCCGCCGGACCTGATCGTGCTGGATCTCAACCTGCCGGGCCTCGACGGGCTCGGCGTGCTGGCGAAACTGCGCGAGGCGCAGCATCCGGCGCGCGTGCTGATCCTCACGGCGCGGGCCGAGGTGGAGCACCGCATCAAGGGCCTGCAGGCCGGGGCCGACGACTATCTGGCGAAACCGTTTTCCATGGACGAGCTGGCGGCGCGGGTGGAGGCGCTGGGCCGGCGCGGCACGCCGGTCGCGCAGGGCGACCTGCTGAAGGTGGCCGACCTCCACATGGACGTGCGCCACCGCCGGGTGATGCGGGCGGGCACGGCGATCGCGCTCTCGCCGCGGGAGTTCGACGTGCTGCAGGTGCTGATGCAGGAGCCGGGCCGGCCGTTTTCCCGCACGGAACTCTGCGAACGCGTGTGGCAGCGCGACCACGAATACGACACGCGCACGGTCGAGATCTTCATCACGCGCCTGCGCAAGAAGGTCGACACCGCCTTCGGCCCGCCGCTGATCCACACGCTGCGCGGCGTGGGCTACACGATCCAGGCGCCCGCATGAACCGGACACTCCGCGCCCTGCTGCTCGGGTTGGCCGCCGCGGCGGCGCCGGCCGTCGCCGCCACGATCGAAGGCCGCGTGACGCTGCCGAAGGCGCGCGCGACGCCGGTGGTGAACCAGCGCTACGAGATCGTGGCCAAGGCGGGCGTGCTCTCGACCAATCCGCCGGTGGCTGTGGTGTATCTGGAGGGCGGATT
>JBILLY010000583.1:0-3857 GCA_044375835.1 Opitutaceae bacterium | reverse complement strand
CCCGGCGCTTGCGCTCGCCTCGACCAGATGCGACCCGCCCGCCGGCTTTCCCACGCGCAAGGCTACCTCGGCCTCGAAATGCTCGCCGAGGCCGCCGCCGAGCTGGATCAGATTCCCCCCGCCGAACAGGATACGCTGCCCGTCCTCGCCGTGCGCCTCGCCCTGCTGCAGGCGCAGGCGTCCTGGCCCTCCCTCCGCGCCGTCGCCGCCCGTTGCGTCGAGCTTTGCCCCGCTGAAGCCGGCTTCTGGATCACCTGGGCCTACGCCACTCGCCGCGCCGATTCGCTCACGGCCGCCCAAGCCATTCTGCACTCCGCGGAGCGCCGCCACGCCACCGAGCCGACCATCCAGTTCAACCTCGGCTGCTACGCCGCCCAGCTCGGCGCGCTCGAAGCCGCCCACACCCGCGTGCTCCGCGCCATCGCCCTCGACCGCAGCTTCGCCGCCCTCGCCGCCACCGATCCCGACCTCGCGCCGCTCCGCGCCGCCGGCCACGCCTTCGGCTGACGCGACTTCGCGGCCGCCCGCGGTCGCCCCGGTTTCCTTCTCGACGCCAGGCGCCGCCGCCGCCGCCCCGTCCGCCGCCGCCTCCGTATCCGGATCCTGCACACGCCAGCCAATCGATGCACTGCGGTTACCAATAACCGCACAGCCAGCCGGGCATCCTTTGGCTACTGTGGCAGCGCCGACCCCGCGTTTCCCGCGCGGCCGGCGCACCTACCACACACACCGTCAACATGAAGAAAACCCTCCTCTCGTGCGCGGCCCTCGCCGCCGTCGCCCTCTCCGCCCTCGCCTCGAGCGCCGTGGCCGCCGGTCCCTGGACCGCCCGCCTCCGCGCCACTTATCTGGAAATGGCCGACAAGTCCGACGCCTTCAGCGCCCTCGGCATCAATTTCCCGGCCAACGCCATTCAGATTAACAGCAAGTGGATCCCCGAGTTCGATTTCTCCTACACCTTCACGGAGAATTTCTCCGCCGAGCTCGTCCTCACCATCCCGCAGTCCCAGGAGGTCACGCTCAAGGGCGTCGGCAAACTCGGCAAATTCAAGCACCTGCCCCCCACGCTTGTCGCCCAATACAACTTCGCCCCCAAGGCCACCGTCCAACCCTACGTCGGCGCCGGCGCCAACTTCACGTTGATCTACGACACGGATCTGAAGGTCGCCGGTGTCGGCCTCGATCTCGAGGACTTCAGCTTCGGCCTCGCCGCCCAGGTCGGCTGCAACATCGACCTCGGCAAGAACACCCACCTCAACTTCGACGTGAAGCGCGCCATGCTTCGCTCCGATGTCTCCGTGAAAGGCGGCCCCAAACTCAGCACCGCCAAGCTCGATCCGTGGATTCTCTCCGTCGGCTACGGCTGGCGCTTCTGAACGCTCACGCACCACCCCTCCCTGCCCCCCGCGGAACGGTCGCCCGTTCCGCGCGTTTTATTTTTCCCGGTTCGCCGACGCCCTCTCGCCTCGCCGTCCCCGCCGTCCCCGCCGCGCCACCCACCGGCGCCGCGCTCCGCGTTCTGCGCCCCGCCCTGCTCCCGCGCCTCCGCTCTGCCTCCGCCCGCTTCGCATCGCCGTCGCCCCCCGCATCCGCGCTCCCCGACGCCTCGCGGCCGCGTCGCGCGACCGCCTCGGCCCCGCCTTTGTCTGACAGTCTTGCAAACCGGTTTTCCGCTGGCACCGCCCTGCGCGAGGCGCCATCTACCACGCTCCCCCGCCCACCATGCCGCCGCCCCTGCTCGCGCTCCGCTCCGTCGCCAAATCCTTCGGCGGCGCGCGCGCGCTCCGCGGCGTCGATTTCGACCTCCGCCCCGGCGAGGTCCACGCCCTCCTCGGCGAAAACGGCGCGGGCAAGAGCACGCTCATCAAGATCGTCACCGGCGCCCACCGCCCCGACTCCGGCACCCTCGCCGTCGGCGGCACCGCCGTCGCCGATCTCACTCCCGCCGCCGCCCAAGCCCTCGGCATCGCCTGCATCTACCAGCAGCCCGCCCTCTTCCCCGACCTCACCGTCGCCGAAAACATCGGCCTCCGCCTCGAACGCGGCGCCGCCCTCCGCCGCGTCGACTGGTCCGCCCGCCGCGCTCGCGCCCAGGCCCTCCTCACCCGCATCGGCGCCGCCGTCTCGCCCGATGCCGAGGTCCGCTCGCTCTCCATGCCCGAGCAGCAGCTCGTGGAAATCGCCTGCGCCCTCGGCGCCGGCGCCCGCATCGTCATCATGGACGAGCCCACCGCCTCGCTCACGCAGAACGAACAGCATCTGCTCTTCGCCGTCGTCCGCGACCTCCGCCAAAACGGCGTCGGCGTCATCTACATTTCCCACCGCCTCGAGGAGATCTTCGCGCTCGCCGACCGCGTCACCGTCCTGCGCGACGGCGAGAGCGTCGGCACCCATCCCGTCGCCGCGATGGACGAGGCCGGCCTCATCCGCCTCATGGTCGGCCGCGCGATGCAGCAGATCTACCCGCCGAGCGAATCCGCCCCTGGCGACGTGGTGCTCTCGCTCCGCGAGGTCGGTTGCGCCGCCTCCGGGGTCCGCGGTGTCACCCTCGACGTCCGCGCCGGCGAGATCGTCGGCCTCGCCGGCCTCGTCGGCGCCGGCCGCACCGAGCTCGCCCGTATCCTCTTCGGCCTCACGCCCGCCGACTCCGGCGAGATTTGCCTCGGCGGCGAAACCGTCCGCCTGCGCTCGCCGCAGGACGCCGTCGCCCGCGGCCTCGCCTACGTCCCCGAGGACCGCCGCCGCCACGGCGTCTTCCTGGAAATGCCCATCGAAGAAAACATGACCATGGCGATCCATCGCCGCCTCTTCCGCGGCGCTTGGCTGCGTTTCGGCGCCGAGCGCGACCTCGCCCTCGACTACATCCGCGACCTCGCCGTCAAGTGCGCCGGCCCCACCGCCCCCGGCGGCAGCCTTTCCGGCGGCAACCAGCAAAAAGTCTCCCTCGCCCGCTGGCTCGCGACCAAACCCCGCGTCCTCATCCTCGACGAGCCCACCCAGGGCGTCGACGTCGGCGCCAAAAGCGAGATCCACAAGATCGTGCGCCGCCTCGCCAAAGACGGCCTCGCCGTCCTCCTCATCTCCAGCGACCTCCCCGAGGTCCTCGGCATGAGCGACCGCATCGGCGTCATGCGCGGCGGCACCCTCGCCGCGATGCTGCCCGGCGGTGCCGACGCCCACACCGTCATGGCCTCCGCCCTCGGCCAAGTGGCCTAGGCCCCGCCCCCCGCGCCACATGGTCCGAACCGCCCCTTTCCCCCCGCCGGCTCTGAGCTTCGAGTCTGCTCCCGCCCCGGCCACGTGCGCGCTGCGCGCCGCCGCCGCGCCGCCCCCGACCCGGGCTGCCAGCCACCGGGTTTTGCCCCTCTGCCCGGGCGCCTGGCCCCGCGTTTTTTGGCCTTTGGCCTTTGACGTTTGTGATTTCCGCCCTGCCGGCTCGGCCCCATGAACCGCTATTTCCGCGAACTCTCCGTCGCCGGCGCTCTCGGGGCCGTGCTGCTCGCGCTCGCGATTTTCGCCCCCGACTTTTTCCAGCCTCAACCGCTGCTCTCCCTCGCGACCCGCGAAGCGCCCACACTCGTCGTCGCCTGCGGCATGGCGCTCGTGATCATCTGCCGGCAAATCGACATCTCCGTCGGCTCGCAGTTCTCCGTCTGCGGCGTCTGCGCCGGCCTGCTCGCCGCCCGCGGCTGGCCGCTCCCGCTCGTGCTCCTCGCCTCGATGGGCCTCGGCACCGTCCTCGGCGCCGTCAACGGCCTGCTCGTCGCCGGCCTGCGCCTCCCGTCCATCGTCGTCACCCTCGCCACGATGGTCACCCTCCGCCAGGGCCTGAACCTCGTCCGCCAGGGCGAATTCGT
>JBILLY010000027.1:0-15536 GCA_044375835.1 Opitutaceae bacterium | reverse complement strand
CTCCGCGCATCGACGGCATCGTCAGCAAATCCGACCTGCTCCTCGAGCTCGGCCGTCCCGCCGTGCTCTCGGTCGTGGCCACCGGTAGCCCGGCGCCGGCGTATCAATGGTATCGCGACGGCACCGCGGTCGCCGGCGCGACCGGCACCTCGCTTTCCCTCGCCAGCGTGGCCCGCACCGATGCGGGCCGCTACACGGTCACCGCGACCAACGTCTCCGGCACCGTCACCAGCGCCGCGCTCGATGTGTCGGTCACCAACCTCACCGCGGGCGGCGGCGATCTGGTCGTCGCGACGGCCGGCGGCACCGGGATCTCCGGCACCGTCGATGCGACCACCGGGGCGCTCACCGCCGGCGTGACGACCGGCGCGGCGGGCGCCGTGATCGCGCCGCGGCTGGCTTCCGTTTCCGCCAAGGGCGGCCTGTTCCTCAACCAGGGCGGCAACGCCACGCTCACCGCCAGCGTCGTGTCCAATCCGCCCGCGACGTATCAGTGGTTCAAAGACGGCACGGCGGTGTCCGGCGCCACCGCGCTCTCGTTTTCCCTGACCAATGCGCAGCCCGGCGACGCCGGCACCTACACTGTGCGGGCGACCAACGCCGGCGGGACCGTGACCGGCACCGGGGTGCCCATCACGGTGGCCGCGCTCGGCTCCGACGGCTCCGTCTCCATCGCCGGCGGCGACGGCCAGTTCATCAACGGGAGCTACAATCCCACGTCCGGCGTGCTGTCCGGCGGCGTCACCGCGGGCGGTCCCTCGGCCGTCGTCGCGCCCCGCATCGAGGGGGTCGTCAGCAAGTCCGACCTCCTGCTGGAGATCGGCCGGTCCGCCAAATTCAGCGTGGTGGCGACCGGCAATCCGGCCCCGGCCTACCAGTGGTTCCGCGACGGTGTGGCGGTAGCCGGCGCGACGGACGCCACGTTTGCCATCGCGCGGGTCGCGGCGAGCGACGCCGGCGCCTACACGGTCCGCGCCACCAACGCCTCCGGCACCGTGGAAAGCACCCCGCTCGGCGTGTCGGCGACCTCGCTGACCGGCGGCGGCGGCAATCTCACCATCGCGACCTCCGGCGGCACGCAGATCGGCGGCACGGTCGATGCGACGACCGGCGCGCTCACCGCCGGAGTGACGACCGGTGCCGGTGCCGGCGCGGCGATCGCCCCGCGCGTGGCGTCGATCTACGCGCAGGGCGGTATCCGCTCTCACCAAGGTTCGACGATCACGCTGTCCGCGACGGCCAGCGGCAACCCGCTGCCGACCTTCCAGTGGACGAAGGGTGGGGTGGCGCTGACGGGCCAGACCGGCGCCAAACTCACGTTGGCCAATCTCCAACTTTCGGATGCCGGATCCTACGCCGTGCGGGCGACCAATGCCGGCGGCTCCGCGGTCAGCGATCCGGTGGGCGTGATCGTCGTTCCCGCCGATCCCTTGGACGGTGTCGCCCGTTTTGCACCCCGGATCGATGCGGTCCGCGCGGACACCGGCGGCGTGTTGGCGCAGCGCGGCGACTCCGTCGCGCTCCAAGTGGCGGTGGAAGCGGAGCCGGCGCCGTTGTATCAATGGTTCAAAGACGGTGCGGCGATCGCCGGCGCGACGGGAGCCACGCTGAATCTTTCCAATGTAACCGAACGCGACGTGGGCGGCTACGCCGTGCGCGCGACCAACCCTTCGGGCAACATCACGAGCAACCCCATCCAAGTCACCGTTTCCCAGGTGTCCGCCGCCGGCGAGATCGCGATCGTCTCGCCGTCCGGCCTGCGGGTCGATGCGCGCCACGACGCCGCGTCCGGCGCGCTCACCGGCACCGTGGCTTCCACCGCCGCGGGAGCCGCGCCCGCAGTCCGGAGCGTGTCCACCAGCCCCGCTTCGCTGCTGCTCAACGCCGGCGCGTCGACGGTGCTCTCGGTGCTCGCCACCGGATCGCCGTTGCCCACCTACCAGTGGTTCAAGGACGGCGTCGCGCTCGCAGGGCGCACGGATCCGAGCCTGCCGCTCAACGCCGTCGGCCTTGCCGATGCCGGCAACTACACCGTCCGCGTCACGAATCCTTCCGGCTCGGTCACGAGCAGCACGACGGAGGTTTCGATCGTCGGCGTCGGCGCCGACGGCAAAGGCACCCTCGCGGCGGCCGGCGGCACGCGTATCCCCGGCTTGGTGACGACCGGCGGCACGCCCCCGACGACGCCGACGACACCCACCACGCCGACGACGCCGACCACCCCGACCACCCCGACCGGCCCGACCCCACCGACAACTCCCACCACGCCGACCACGCCCACCGTTCCGGTCACACCGACGACTCCGGTGGTGGTCGCGAGCCGCCTCACCAATCTCTCCGTCCGCGGCACCGTTTCGTCGCCCGGTTCGGCGATCGTCACCGGCTTCGTGGTCGCCGGCGAAGGCAGCCGCCAGCTCCTTGTCCGCGCCGTCGGCCCGGGGCTCGCGGCCTTCGGCGTCCCCGGGGCGCTTTCCGCCCCGGTCGTCAATCTGTCGCGCGACGGCGCGGTGGTGGCGCAGAACACCGGCTGGACGACCGCCGGCGGCGGGACTGGAGCGGCCGCCGCCGCGGCCGCCGTCGGTGCGTTTCCTTTGGCCGCCGGTTCGGCCGACGCGGCCCTTGTCGCGGCCGTCGCGGGCGGCTCCTACGCGGCCTCGGTCGCCGGGGCGGCGGGCGCGACCGGCGAGGCCTTGGTCGAGATCTACGATGCCAGCACCGGCACGGGCAGTGCGGCGCGCCTCGTGAACTTCTCCTCGAGCCAGCAACTTGCCTCGGCCGCCCAGACGCTCACCGCCGGTTTCGCCGTGAGCGGCGACACCACGCGCCGGGTGCTGGTCCGCGCGATCGGTCCCACGCTGGCGCGCACCTTCGGGGTGACGGGTGCCTTGCCCGCGCCGGTGCTGACGGTCGCACGGGGCGAGACGGTGCTCGGGACCAACCGCGGCTGGCTTACCTCGGCCGATCCCGCCGCGCTTGCGGCGGCGGCCCGGCAATCCGGCGCCTTTGCCTTGGCCGACGGCGCGGCCGATTCGGCGCTGATCCTCACGCTCAACCCCGGCGCCTACAACGTGCAGGTCCGCGACGCCGCCGGCGCCACGGGCCTCGCGATGGTCGAAATCTACGAACTGCCATGAGTCGCGCCTCCAAGCTCGCTTTTCTTTTTGCCACGGTCGCGGGTTTCATCGCCGTGAGCCCGGCCCGGGCGGTCCAGACCTATCTGATTTCGTTGCAGGGCGACGGTTCGCAGGTTCCGACCGGAAACTGGAATCTGCCCAACGCGATCAATTCCCCGTTCTCCGGATTCATCGATTCCACCGGGGCGGCGACGAGCGTCGGCCTGACGAGCTCCGGCTGGGTGTCGAAGACCACGCTTATTTTCGGCGGCCCGGCCGATTGGGCGCCGAGCCAAGCGTTTCGAAACACTTGGTTCCGCAACTCCACCGGCGCGGCTACGCTGGAGGTGACCAATTTGCCCGCGGGAAATTACCGGGTCGATCTCGTGATGTGGACCAATTCCGGCGGCACGTTTACCACGGCGGCCACGATTGGCGGCGCCTTCGCCAACGGGACCTTTACCGGCGGCAACTCGGTCTCGGCCTATTCACCCAACGGAGGCAACGAGAACTTCCTTTCGTGGTATTCCGTCGCTCATCCGGGCGGCAGCCTGACCATCAACCTGACCAACACCGGCGGTGGCTCCATGGTGTGGGCCAATGCGATCCGCCTCGGACCCGAGGTTGTCGTCTCCTCCGCAACCGTTGCCGGCCCGGCCGCCGGATCGTATCGCCCCGGGCAGGCCCTGAACTTCACCGCCACATTTCCCGGCAACGTCACGGTCACGGGCACGCCTTCGATTGCCGTGACGGTCGGCGGCACCGCCCGCTCCGCGAACTATGTTTCGGGTTCGGGCACGGCGGCGCTGGTCTTCCGATACACCGTCCAGAGCGGAGAAACCGATACCGACGGGATTCAGGCGGCGGGGGCGTTCACCCTGACGGGAGCCACGATCAAGGATGCCAACGGTATCGGGGTCACTTCGACATTTGCCGCACCCAACACGGCCGCCGTGATCGTGGATTCCACGCTCCCGACGGTTTCCGGCATCAATCGGCAATCTCCCGCGACGAGCCTGACCGCGGCGACCTCCCTGACCTATCGTGTCACGTTTTCAGAGTCGGTGACCGGGGTGGGCACGACGGACTTCAGCCTCACCGCCACGGGGACGGTTACAGGTGGAGCAGTTGCTTCCGTTTCCGGCAGCGGTTCGACCTACGATGTCGTGGTTTCGGGCATCACCGCCGCTACCGCCGGAGCTACGCTCCGACTGGATCTCAAGTCCTCCGGCACCGGTATCACCGACGCCGCGGGCAACGCAATTTCCGGCGGTTTTGCTTCCGGGGAATCCTATACACTCGACCTGACCGCCCCCGCCGTTTCCTCCATCGTGCGCAACTCTCCGGCCGGCACCGCGACCAACGCCACCGCCGTCACGTGGCGCGTCACCTTTTCCGAAGCCGTGACCGGCGTCGACGTGGCCGACTTCGCGCTCCGGGCCGACTCCGCGCCGACCGCCACCGTCCGTTCCGTTTCGGCCGTCAGTTCTTCCGTCTACGACGTTGTCGTCGACACCATCGTCGGCGACGGCCTGCTCAACCTTGTCCTCAATTCGACCGGCACCGGCATCGCCGACTCGGCCGGCAACGCGATCGCGACCGGTTTCCTCTCCGGCGAGTCCTACACGATCGACCGCACGGGGCCGACGGTCGCGTCAATCGTGCGCCAGTCGCCGTCCGCGGAGTCGACCGGCGCCTCCAGCGTCACGTTCAGGATCACGTTCAACGAAGCGATCACGGGCCTGGATACGGCCGATTTCGCGTTCACCGTCACCGGCTCCGCGACCGGGACGGTCCTTTCGGTGACGGCTGTGACGGCCTCGTCGGCGGACGTGGTGGTCAACAACATCAGCGGCATCGGCACGCTGCGGCTCGACCTCAAGGGCACGGGCACCGGTATCACGGACACCCTCGGCAACGCCATCGGCACCGCGGGCTACACCGCCGGACAGAGCTACACGCTCGTCGCCGGCCTGACCATCGCCACGCACCCGGCCCCGCAGACGGCCGCCGTCGGCGCCGCGGCGACGTTCAGCGTGACCGCCACCGGCGCCGCGCCGTTCTCGTATCAGTGGTATAAAGACGGCGCCGTCCTCGCCGGCGCCACGTCGTCGGCCCTGTCGTTTTCCGCGGTGCAGTTTTCCGACGCCGCCAACTACTCCGTGCTCGTCTCCAACTCTTCCGGCGCGGCCCTCGGCGACGCCGCGGCGCTTACCGTCACCGGTGCGCCCGCGGTCGCGACCCTCTCCGCCCTGAGCGGCCGTGTCGTGGAGTTCGGCGCCACCGCCACGCTCACCTCGCTCTTCACCGGCGGCGGTTCGTTCACCTACCAGTGGTCGAAAGACGGCAGCGTGCTCGCCGGCCGGACCTCGGCGGCGCTGACCATCTCGAACGCCCAGGCGTCGGATGCGGGCGACTACACCGTCACCGCGACCAACGCGTCCGGCAGCACGGCGAGCAGCACGATCGCCGTCACCATCGCGAGTGTCGGCTCGGGCAACGGCCCCATCCGCGTCGCCACCAACGGTGGCACCCAGGTCTCCGGCAATGTCGATGCCAACGGCGTGCTCGCCGGCACCGCCACCACCGGCGGCGCCGCCGCCACGGTCGCTCCGGTCGTCGCCGGGGTCTCCACCGCCGCCAATTCCCTCGTCGAATTGGGATCCGCCGTGAGCCTTTCCGTGGGTGCCAGCGGCAACCCCGCGCCGACCTTCCAGTGGTCGCGCAACGGCACCGCGATCACGGGCGCCACCGGTTCCACCTACACGATCGCCGCCGCCACCGCCGCCGACGCGGGAGACTACACGGTCACCGCCACCAACAGCGGCGGCAGCGTCACCACCGCCGCCCTCGGCCTCACCGTCGGCCGCTTCACCAGCGGCGGCGGCCCGCTCTCGTTCGCCACCTCCGGCGGCACGCGGATCGAGGGCGAGGTCGACGGCGCGTCCGGCGCGCTGCGCGGCAGCGTCACCGCCAGCGGCGGATCCAATGCCCTGCCGGTCATCGACGGCATCACCGCCAAGACCGGGCTGCTGCTCAACCAGGGCGCCGGCGCGACGCTGCGCGCGGCCGCTTCCGGCAACCCCGCGCCGACGTATCAGTGGCTCAAGGACGGCGTCGCGATCACCGGCGCCACCGGCGCCGCCCTCACGCTCACCAATGTCCAGCCGACCGACGCCGGCAGCTACAGCTTCCGCGCGACCAACTCAGCCGGTTCCGCCACCAGCGACGGCGTGCCCGTCACGGTCGTCAACCTCGGCACCGGCACCGGCCCGGTCACGATCGCCGGCGGCAACGGCACCCAGGTGTCCGGCTCGATCGATTCCTCCGGTGTGCTCACCGGCAGCGTCACCACCGGCGGCGCCGGTGCCGTCGTCGCGCCCAGAATTTCCGGCGTAAACACCGCCGCGGATCTCCTCCTCCGCCTGGGCACCGCGGCGACGTTCACCGCCGTCGCGACCGGCAATCCGGCGCCGGCCTACCAGTGGCTCAAGAACGGCGCCGCGATCACCGGCGCCACGGCGTCTACGTTCACGCTCGCGAGCGTGACCGCCGCCGACGCCGGCAGCTACGCCGTCCGCGCCACCAACTCCGCCGGCTCCGTCACCGGCAGCGCGCTCGGCGTGACCGTCGGCCAGGTTCCGACCGGCGGCGGCGCTTTGCAGATCGCCACCTCCGGCGGCACGCAGATCGCCGGCGAGGTCGACGGCTCGACCGGGGTGCTCAGCGGCAGCGTCACGGCGACGAGCGGTGCGACCGCCGCGCCGACGGTCGACGGCATTTCCGCGAAGTCCGGCTTGCTGCTCAACCAAGGCGCCTCCGCCACGCTCTCCGTCACCGCTTCCGGCAACCCCGCGCCGACCTTCCAGTGGTTGCGCAACGGCGCCGACATTGCCGGCGCCACCGCCGCTTCGTTCACCTTGACCAACGTGCAGCCCGCCGACGCCGCGACTTACAGCGTGCGCGCGGTCAATGCCGGCGGCACCGTCGTCAGCGCCGGCGTGCCCGTCACGGTCGTCAACCTCGGCACCGGCAACGGCCCCGTGACCATCGCCGGCGGCAACGGCACCCAGGTCCAGGGCAACATCGACGCCAACGGCGTGCTCAGCGGCGGCGCCACCAGCGGCGGCGCGTCTGCCGTCGTCGCCCCGAAGATCGCCGGCATCAACGCCGGCGCCGATCTGCTGGTGTCCAACGGCGGGTCCGCGACCCTTTCGGCCGTCGTCACCGGCTCGCCCACGCCGACCTACCAGTGGTTCCGCAACGGCGCCGCGATCACGGGTGCGACCGCGGTCAACCACACCATCACCAATGCCGGCCCGGCCGACGCCGGCCGCTACACCCTCACCGCCACCAACGCCTCCGGCACGGTCACCAGCACTGCGCTCGGCGTCACGGTCGGCCAGCTCGGCAGCGGCGGCGGACCGATCTCGTTTGCCACCTCGGGCGGCACGGAAATCGGCGGCCGCGTGGACAGCGCCACCGGCGCGATCACCGGCGCAGTCACCGCCGCCGGCGGCGCGAATCTCGCCCCGACGGTCAACGGCATCACGGCCAAGACCGGCCTGCTGCTCAACCAGGGCGCGTCGGCCACCTTGCGCGTCTCCGCCTCGGGCCAGCCGGCGCCCACGTATCAATGGTTCCGCGACAGCCAGTCGCTGACCGGCGCCACGGGCGCGAGCCTTTCGCTCACCAACGTGCAGCCCGGCGACGCCGGCAGCTACACCGTCCGCGCGACCAACGCCGGCGGCTCCGTCACGAGCGACGGCGTGCCGGTGACGGTCGTCCAGCTGGCCGGGGGCACCGGTCCGGTGACCATCGCCGGCGGCAACGGCGTGCAGGTCAACGGCGCCATCGACGCTGCCGGCGTCCTCTCCGGCGGCGTGACCACCGGCGGCAGCGCGGCCGGCGTCGCCCCGAAGATCGCCGGCATCAACACCACCGGCAGCCTCCTCGTCGACCTCGGCGGCACCGCGACTTTGGCCGCCGTCGCCACCGGCCACCCGGCACCGACCTTCCAGTGGTTCCGCAACGGCTCCGCGATCGCCGGTGCCACCGCGTCGTCCTATGTCCTGACCTCGGCGACGCCGGCCGATGCGGGCGACTACGAGGTGCGCGCGACCAACTCCGCCGGCACCGTGGCCAGCGCCCGGCTCGGACTTTCCGTCGGCCGTTTCCCCTCCGGCGGCGGCTCGCTCCAAATCTCCACTTCGGGCGGCACGGGCATCGCCGGCCAGGTCGACGGTGCGTCGGGCGTGCTCTCCGGCAGCGTGAGCGCCACGGCCGGCGCCAACGCCGCGCCCGTGATCGACGGCATCACGGCGAAGTCCGGTCTGCTGCTCAACCAGGGTGCGGGCGCGACGCTGCGGGTGGCCGCTTCGGGCAATCCCGCTCCGACCTACCAGTGGTTCAAGGACGGTGCGGCCATCGCCGGGGCGACCCAGGCGAGCTACACGCTGACAAATGTGCAACCCGCGGACGCCGCCACCTACACCGCCTCGGCCACCAATGCCGGCGGCACGGTCACCGCGACCGGCGTGCCGGTGACCGTCATGCAGATCGGGACCGGCACGGGACCGATCACGATCGCCGGCGGCAACGGCACGCAAGTGTCCGGCACCATCGACGCCAACGGCGTGCTTGCCGGCGGCGTGACCACCGGCGGTGCCGGTGCCGTGGTGGCGCCGCGCATCGCGGGCGTGAAAACCAGCGCCGATCTGCTCGTCGAGCAGGGCGCCGCGGCGACACTCGAGGCCGTCGCGACCGGCAGCCCGGCTCCGACTTACCAGTGGTTCCGCAACGGCGCGGCCCTCTCCGGTGCGACCAAGTCCGCCTACGTCATCGCGGCCGCGACCGAGGCCGACGCGGGTTCCTACACCGTCACGGCGACCAACGCCGGCGGCGCGGTGACCAGTTCGACCCTCGGCGTGACGATCGGCAAGATCACGGCCGGCGGCGGCCCCCTCAGTTTTGCCACCTCCGGCGGCACCCGCATCGCGGGCGCCGTCGACGGGGCTTCGGGCGTGCTGACCGGCAGCGTCACGGCCAGCGGCGGCGGCGCCGCGGCGCCGGTCATCGACGGCATCAGCGCGCGCTCCGGCGTGATGATCAACCAGGGTTCGACCGTGAGTTTCAGCGTGGCGGCGTCGGGCAATCCCGCGCCTGCCTACCAGTGGTTCAAAAACGGCACGGCTGTCCCGGGCGCGACGCGCGCGGCGTTCACGCTTTCCAACGCCCAGCCGGCCGATGCCGCGTCCTACACCGTGCGCGCCACCAACGCCGGCGGCACCGTGGAAAGCGCGGGCGTCCCGGTGACGATCTTCGCGCTCACATCCTCGGGCGGCGTCAGCATCTCCGGCGCCACGGGCACGCAGGTCTCCGGCACGATCGATTCCTCCGGACTGCTCACCGGCGGCGTGACGGCCGGCGGCCCCGATGCCGTGGTCGCCCCGAAGTTGTCGCCGGTCACGAGCAGTGCCGCGGCGACGGTGCCCGGCGGCGGCAGCATCACGCTCGTGTCGATCGTCACCGGCAATCCCGCACCCTCCCTTCAGTGGACGCGCAACGGCATCCGCTTGCCGGGCGCGACCACCGCGCGGCTGGCCATCTCGGGCGCCACCCTCGCCGACGCCGGCCAATATGCGGTCATCGCGACCAATTCCGCCGGCGAGACGCTCGGCAGCCAACTCGGGCTCGTGGTGACCAGTCTCAAGGAGCCCCTGGCACCGCGCATCGTCTCGCTCGGGCCCGTCCCCGGGACGTTGCTCGTCGACCGCGGCTCGGCGGTGAATCTGCACGCGTATTCCGACGGCAACCCGCTGCCGACGTATCAGTGGTTCAAAGACGGTGTCGCGTTGCCCGGCCAGACGGCGCGCACCTTGCCGATCGCCGGGGCGCAGGCGCGCGACGCCGGACGCTACACCGTGCAGGCGGCCAACGCGCTCGGTCAGACCACCGGCGAAGGACTCGACCTCAACGTGGCCCAGCTCGCGACGGCCGGCGCGATCGAGATCGCCACCGCCGGAGGTCTCCAGATCACCGGCACGGTCGACGGACCCTCGGGCGCGTTGGCCGGCGGCGTCGCTTCGGGAGCGCCGGGTGCTCCGCAGGCGCCGCGCATCGCCTCGGTGGGCAATACGCCCGGCAGCCTGGTGGCGACCATCGGTGCGTCCGCGACCTTGGCCGTCACTGTTTCCGGTTCCCCGGCCCCGACGATCGAGTGGCTCAAAGACGGCACGCTCTTGCCGGGCCGGACCACGGCGACGCTGTCGCTCGTGAACATCCAGACCTCCGATGCCGGCAACTACACGGTGCGCGTGACGAACGCGCGCGGCACGGCCACCAGCGGCAATATCGAGGTGACCGTCTACGGCACCACCGTCGACGGCCAGCTGACCATCGCGACCAATTCCGGCCAGCGCATCTCCGGCGCCATTGATCCCGCGACGGGTGGCTTCACGGGCTCGACCGGCGGCACCGCGCCGACCACGCCCACGACACCGACGACGCCGACCACACCCACGACACCCACCACGCCGACGACACCCACGACGCCCACGACTCCGGTTACGCCGGTGGTCCCGCCCGCGCCGCGGTTGGCCAACCTGTCGCTGCGGGCTCGGGTCGGCACCGGCGAAACGGTTTCGGCGGGCTTTGTCGTCGCCGGCACGGAAACACGCCGCCTGCTGGTGCGCGCGGTCGGACCCGGTCTGGCCGGTTTCGGCGTGGCCGATACCTTGGCCCGCCCGCAACTGCGGATTCTGCGCGGCAGCGAAGTGATCGCGACCAACGCCGGTCTCGCCTCGTCCGGTGCCGCCGCGGAAATCACCCGCGTCGCGCAGGAAGTCGGCGCCTTTGCCCTGGGCGCGACCGCCTTGGATGCCGCGGTCGTTGCGACGCTGTCGGCCGGCGCCTACGCGGTCGAGGTCACCGGCGTGGCCGGATCGACCGGCCAGGTGCTGGTCGAACTTTACGACGGAGAGCTGACCGCGGTGCCGACGCGGATCGTGAATTTCTCGGGTCGGGTGGCGGTTGCGCCCGGCGAGCGGGCGATGCTGGGCTTCGGCCTGAGCGGCACCGGGCCGCGGCGGGTGTTGTTGCGCGCGGTCGGCCCGACCTTGCGCACGGCGTTCGGGATCACGCCGGCGTTTGCCTTGCCGCAGCTCACCGTGCGACAGGGATCCACCGTGGTGGCGGAGAACGCGCGCTGGAGCAGCGGCGCCGGCGCCGCGGAGATTGCGCGGGTGGCGGGTGAAGTCGGCGCATTCGCGTTGCCGGCCACGAGCGACGACGCGGCGGTTTTGGTCACGCTCCAGGCGGGGACCTTCAGCGTCGATGTCGGCGACCTCGGCGGCAGCGGCGGCGCCGTGATGCTCGAAGTCTACGAAGTGCCCGAGAAGTAGGCCCGCGGCCAGAGCCTCGGCGGTGCGCGTGGGATCGGTATCAGGCCCGCCATCCGGGCCCGCGGCTGATGGCTTGGCCCGGTGAGCACAGCGTCGGGCGGCGATCGCTTCCGTCGATTTGAGTGATCGCCACCGTGGCTTGGGTGCCGCCGCGTCCGCTTCCGCAGGTCGCCGCGCCTTCGCGGGCCGGGTTGGCCGGAGCCATGGCACCGGACATGGATGCGGCCGGTAATCCGCCGGGTGTGGGTGGGGCGTAGCTTGCGGGTGCGGGCGCCCGGCGCTGCACGCCGCCAAATGGGGCTGTCAGCACGAGGCGATGGAGGTGGACAGTGCCAACGCTCTGGAACTGCTCTTCGCGTCCCGCCTTGGTCGGGGTGCGCGGGTCCGGTTCCGCCCCAGATCGGGCAAACTGATCCGCCGGCCCTGCCTGTGGTCATCGAGGATCAGGGCGGCTTCCACCAGACCGGCGCGGATGCCCGGGTTCCGGCTCACTCCGCGCCGGCCTCCGTTGTCGTTCAGCAGCAACGCACTCGATCCCTCGGGGCAGCTCCCGACCCGGTGAAAGAAGGATCCGCAACCGGCTTTATGCAAACCTGCGCTAACTCGGAGATCGGGTCCGGGCGGCGCAGCGCCTTTGGCTCACCAACGCCGCGAGTGTCGCCGCCGTGAGCGTCGCTGCCGTGATCGGCGACGGCTGGGTGCCGGGTGGAGCCATCTGTGGCGCTCCTGCCAAACGTCCAACAACTCCGGGACGCCGGCAGGGCGTCGCGAAACGGCACCGCCGTGCTGGGACCGCCGACGAGCGGCAGCGCTGCAAACAGCGAAGGCCCGACGCGCGTGGGCCGCCGCCGGCTTGGCCGGCGACGGGTCGGTGCGGAGCGCGCTCAGGGCACTTCGTAGACTTCGACGAGGGCGACGCCGGTGCCGTTGTTCACGCCGCTGATCTGGGCGGTGTAGCTGCCGGGGGCGAGCGTCACGAGGAGGACGGCGTCGAGCGAGGCCGCCGTGAGCGGGAAGGCGCCGACGGAGAAGAAGGTCGCGGAGAGTTCCGGGCGGCCGCCCCAGTTGTCGTTTTCGTGGGTGTTTCCGGTGGCGCCGAAGAGCTCGAGTTTCGGGTCGGCGAGCGCACCGCCGACGCCGAAGCTGCCGAGGGTGGGGCCGATGGCGCGGATCAAGACGGTCTTGGACGTCTCGCCGCCGATCACGAAACCGGCGATCAGGATATCGCCGTCGGTGCCGACTTGGGTGCGGGCGGAGACGTTGGTGAGGCGCGGGGTGGCGGCGGTGCGGGTGGCGGCGGGCGAGGCGTCGTAGATCTCGGCCAGTGCGACGCCGGTCGCGAGGGCGCCGTTGCCGGTGACCTGCACGCTGTAGGAGCCGGCGGCGAGCGTCGGCAGGTAGAGTGCGGCATCGAGCGAGGTGGCGACCGGCAGCGCAAAAGCGCCGACCTGGCCGGCGACGCCGATGATGGCCGCGGTGCCGCCCCAGTTGTCGTTATCGTTGATCTTGGCGGCGCCGGAGAAGACCTCGAGTTTGGGGTCGGGGAGGACTCCGGCGACGCCGAAGACGCCGAGCGTGGGGCCGACGGCACGGATGAGGATGGGTTTGGCCCCGGCGGTGCCGGCGCCCCCGACACCGACGCCGACGATGAGCGTCTGCGCGCCGGTGCCGGCTTGGGAACGGATGGCGAGGTTGACGATGCGACTGACCTCGACGTTGGCCTTGAGCGTGACCTGGGCGGCGGCGCTGGTGACGGTGCCGGCGGAGTTGCGCACATCGACGGTGTAGCTGCCGTTGGCGGCGGCGGTGGCGCCGGGCATGGCGTAGGTGGCGGCGGTGGCGCCGTCGATGGCGGCGCCGTCACGCTTCCACTGGTAGGAGAGGCCGACGCCGGTGGCGGTGACGGCGAGGGTGACGGAGGTGCCGAGGGCGGCGACGACGCTTTGGGGCTGGGTCGAGATCACGGGGGTGCGCTCTTGGACTCCGCGCATGATGACGTTGTTGGCGGCGGAGACGACGTAGACGGTGAAGTCGTCGGCGACGACGATGCCGCTCGGCTCGTAGAAGCGGGCGGTGGTGCCGGAGCCTTCGGCATAACCGGGGAAGCCGCCGAGTCCGCCGATGGTGAAGACCGTGCCGTCGTTGGCGAGCAGGCGGACGGTGTGGTTGCCGCGGTCGGCGATGTAGAGGTTGCCGTTGCGGTCGGTGGCGACGCCCTCGGGACTCGTGAAGCGGGCGGAGGCGGCGGGGCCCGAGGCGGTGCCGCTGACGAAGGCGGCGCCGGCGACGGTGGAGACGACGGGGGTGGTGGTGCCGGTGATGCGGCGGATCGTGTGGGAGCCGGAGTCGGCGACGTAAAGGTTGGTGCCCGTGCGGTCGAGGGCGAGTCCGCGCGGGGAGGCAAAGCGGGAGACGGAGGCGGCGCCGTTGGTGCTGCCGGAGACGCCGGCGGCACCGGCGATGGTCGTGACCGTGAACGCGCCGCCGATAGGCAGGAACGCGAGACGGATGGTATGGTTGGCGGTATCGGCGATGTAGATGCCGGTGGGGAGTGCGGCGACGCCGTAGGGCTGGTTGAAGGTCGCGACGGAGAAAAGGCCGTCGGCGGAGCCGGGAGTGCCGGAGGTGCCGGCGACGGCCGGCGTGGTCAGGCTGGACGTGAGGGAGTATAGGCGGGCAGTGTGCGTGACGCGATTGACGGCGGTCAGGACGCCGCCGGCGTAGGCAATGGCGTAGGGACCGGGAGTGGACATGAGGCTCGTGACAACGCCGGCCGGAGTGACGCGCCGGATGGCGTCGTTGCGCCAATCGGCGACGAGGAGATTGCCGTCCGGGTCGAAGGCGAGGTTCTGGGGGTAGTTGAATTTCGCGGCGGCGCCGGTGCCGTTGATGTTGCCGAAGTTGCCGGGAGCGCCGGAGAACGTGGAGACGCCGCCGGCGAGAGTGAGGCGGCGGAGATTGTGGTTGAGCGTGTCGGCGACGTAGAGGTGGCCGTCGGGCGAGTAGGCGATGCCGAAGGGGCTGTAGAAACGTGCGGCGGAGCCGAGGCCGTCGGCGCTGCCGCGCTGGTCGGGGGAGCCGGCGAGGGTGGTCACGTTGCCGTCGGAGGTGACGCGGCGGATGCAATCGTTGGAGGCGTCGGCGACGTAGACGTTGTCGGTGGGGTCGACAGCGACGTTGGTGGGGAAATTGAAGCGGGCGGCGGCGCCATTGCCGCTGGCGGTGCCGCGGGTGCCGGCCAAGCCGGCGAGGGTGGAGACGACGCCGTCGCGGGACATGCGGCGGATGGTGTGGTTGGCGAAGTCGGAGATGTAGAAGTCGCCGATGCTGTTTTGCACGATGCCGCTGGGGGAGTTGAAGCGGGCGGCGGAGCCGGAGCCGTCGGCGGTGCCGGAGGTGCCGAGCGTGCCGGCAAAGGTGGAGACGGTGCCGTCGGGGGCGATGCGGCGGACGGCGTGATTGCCGGAGTCGGTGACGTAGAGGTGATCGTCGCGACCGAAGGCGAGATTGGCCGGGGCGTTGAAGCGGGCGGTGGCGGCGGGGCCGTCGACCGCGCCGGAGGTGCCGTTGACGCCGGCAAACGTGGTCACGACACCGGCGGGCGTGATGCGGCGAATGGAGTGGTTGCCGCGATCGGCGACATAGAGGTTGCCGGCGGCGTCGACGGCGATGCCGTTGGGAGAGCTGAAGCGTGCGGCGTTGCCGGTGCCATTGACCGTGCCGCTGGTGCGCGGGCTGCCGGCCACCGTGGAGGCAGCGCCGGAGGGGGAGACTTTGCGGATGGTGTGGTTGAACGTGTCGGTGACGTAGAGGTTGCCGGCGGAATCGGCGACGAGGGAGTTGGGGTTGTAGTAGCGGGCGTCGGCCGCGGCGCCGTCGGCGGAGCCATTTTGCGGCGGCGTGCCGGCGACGAGGGTCCAGTTGAACTGTTGCGCGCGGGCGGCGGCGGCGAGGCCGAGGCACAGGCAGAGCGACAGGGTGACGCGAACGGAAGGGGTAGACATACGCGGGTCGGGGAATT
>JBILLY010000026.1:0-15537 GCA_044375835.1 Opitutaceae bacterium | reverse complement strand
TATCTACACTTCGGATGCCGGCGCCGAGTGGGCCGAAGTTTCCTCGCCGGTCACCAACACCCTCCGCTCCGTCGCCTTCGCCGACGGCCTCTTCGTCGCCACCGGCGACAGCGGCCGCATCCTCACCTCGCCCGACGGCCGCACCTGGACCCTCCGCACCCTCGCCACCACCAACACCCTGTGGGGCGCCGTCCGCCACAACGGCACCTGGGTCGTCTCCTCCGCCACCACCGAGAGCTACACCTCCGCCGACGGCACCGCCTGGACGCGCGTCGCCACCCCCGGCCGCACCAACAACACCGCGCGCCTCGCCTCCGTCGGCGGCCTGCTCTTCACCGTCACCGCCAACGGCTCCATCGCCTTTGCTGAGGAGCCGCGCTCCTGGGCCCAGCACCAGCTCGTCGCGACCGCCGGCGTCACGTTCCAAGGCGTCGCCGAGGGCGCCGGCCGCATCGTCGTCGTCGGCACCGGCGGCCGGATCTACACCGCGGAGGCGCCGCCCGCCGCCGCCCCCTCGCTGCCCGCCCCGTCGCTGCGCAACGAGGCCGATTCGCTCAAGGTCTCCGTCGGCCGCCCCAACGTCGTCGCCGCCACCGGCACCGGTTTCACCCGCCTCGAACTCTACGCCAACGGCCTCAAGGTCAGCGAACTCGCCGGCACCGCCGGCGCGCTCACCTGGACGCCCGCCGCCCTCGGCACCTACTCGCTCACCGTCCGCGGCATCGATGCCACCGGCGCCAGCGTCGTCTCCGCCGCCGTGCCCGCCGTCGCCGGCTTCGCCCACTGGCAGTGGCGCAACCCGCTCCCCGCCGGCGTCGATCTCCGCGGCGCCGTGCGCGTCGGCCCCAAGTGGTGGATCGTCGGCTCCACCGGCACCTTCTTCACCCTCGACGACGCCGGCACCGTCGCCGAGGTCGAGTTCCCCACCACCCAGCACCTCACCGGCATCGCCTACGGCAACGGCCGCTTCGTCGTCTCCGGCCCGTATTTCGACGCCGGCTCCCGCGAGGACATCGGCGCCCTCTGGACCTCCGCCGACGGCTACAACTGGACGCCGCTGCTCACCACCGTCTTCGACAACTTCAACCTCAACTTCGTCGCCTTCGACTCCGGCAAGTGGGTCACCGCCAGCACCGGCGGCTTCATCCTCTCGTCGAACGACGGCGTCAACTGGACGCGCCAGCTCAGCGGCGTCACCACCTCGCTCCGCAGCGGCGTATTCGGCGCCGGCACCTGGGTCATCGTCGGCAACGCCGGCCGCATCCTCACCTCGCCCGACGGCACGACGTGGACCGCCCGCACCAGCGGCGTGCCCTCCGATCTCGCCGGCGTCGCCTACGACCGCGGGCTCTTCGTCGCCGCCGGCGCCGCCGGCATCATCCTCACCTCGCCCGACGGCGTTACGTGGACGCGCCGCACCTCCGGCGTCACCACCGCGCTCAACACCGTCGGTTCCGTCAAGGGCGCCTGGGTCGCCGCCGGCGACAACTCCGTCACGCTCACCTCCGCCGACGGCATCGCCTGGTCCCCCGCCTCGATGGACAACAAAGCCGGCATCGGCGCCCTCCTCGTCGCCGGCAGCGGCAATGCCGGCCTCCTGCTCGGGCGCGTCGGCGAGATCTTCACCGCCGACAGTCCCTCCGCCTGGCGCCGCTTTACCCAAGGCACCGGCGAATCCCGGCTCGGTCTCGTGTATGGCGGCGGCCGCTTCGTCGCCGTCGGGCAGACGACCGACCCCGTCACCCGCGCCGTCGGCGCCCCGATCTGGACCTCGACCGACGGCCTCGCCTGGACCCGCGCCAACCCGTCGCCCGATTTCGGCAATCTCAACGACGTCGCCTACGCCCAGGGCCGCTACGTCGCCGTCGGCGACGGCAGCCGCGTTTTCACCTCCACCGACGGCCTGGCTTGGACGCAGAGCACCTTTGCGCTGACCGCCACGCTCTCGGCGGTCGCGGGCGGTCCCTCGGCTTTCGTCGCCGCCGGCACCGGCGGGTCGCTCTACTCCTCGCCCGACGGCGCGACGTGGTTCCAGCGCGCCACCAACCTCGGGGGCGCCTTCCGCGCCGCCGCCTACGGGGCCGGTCGCTTCGTCGTGGTCGGCGACGGCGGCCGCATCCAGCAGTCCGCCGACGGCACGACGTGGGCCGCCGCGACGAGCGGCGTCACGGCCGCGCTGCAAACCGTGATCTATGTCGATGACCTCGGCTTCGTCGCCGCCGGCGACGCGGGCACGATCCTCCTGTCGACCGACGGCCTCGCCTGGACCGCGCAGGAAACCGGCGTCTCCGACAGCCTCACGGCCGTCGCCTCGACGCCTCTCGGCCTCGTCGCTTCCGGCGGCGCCAACGGCACGCTCCTCACCTCGCTCGACGGCGCCAACTGGACCGTCGCGGCCCTGCCCGCCAACCGCACGCTCCGCGGCCTCGCCGCGAGCTCCTCCGCGATCGTCGCCGTCGGCGACCAGGGCACCGTGTTGGCGTTCGAGCTCCGCGATTCCACGCCGGCGCCCGTGATCTCCGTCCAGCCCGGCGCCCAGACCGTCGCCGCCGGCGCGTCCGTCACGCTGTCCGTCGAGGCGAGAAACGCCGTCGGCGCCGTGTATCAGTGGTTCAAAGACGGCCAGGCGATCCCCGGCGCCAACACCCCCGTTTACACCGTGGCCGCCGTCACCGCCGCCGGCGCGGGCCGCTACACCGTCGCGGTCACCACGCCCACCGGCACCGCCACCAGCGCCGCCGCGCTCGTGGCGCTCGCCGCCGCCGCCGATCCCGGCCGCCTCGTGAATCTCTCCATCCGCACCGACCTCGCCGACGCGACCGACACCTTCACCTTCGGCGTCGTCGTGGGCGGCGCGGGCACCGTCGGCACCAAGCCCCTGCTCGTGCGCGCCGTCGGTCCGTCGCTCGAAGCCTTCGGCGTGCCCGGCGTGCTCGGGGATCCGAAACTCGAATTCTACACCGGCACCGTGAAAGTCGGCGAAAACGACAACTGGGGCGGCGCCGCGACGACGGCCAACGTCATGGCCGCGCTCGGCGCGTTTCCCTTCGCCGCCGCCAACTCGCGCGACGCCGCGCTCGCGCTCCCGGCGCTGGCGATCGGCGCCAACTCCGCGAAGATCTCCGGCACCGGCGCCGGCGCCGTGCTCGCGGAGCTCTACGACGCGACGCCGACCGGCCAGTTCACCGCCGTCACGCCGCGGCTCGTGAACGTGTCCGTGCTCAAACACCTCGGCTCGGGCGTGACGATCGGCTTCGTCGTCGGCGGCTCGTCGGCGCGCACCGTGCTGGTGCGCGCGATCGGCCCGACGCTGGGCACGGCCTTCGGCCTCGGCGGCGCGGTGGCGGATCCGCGCCTCGCGCTCTTCGCCGGCCAGACGCAGGTCGGCGCCAACGACAACTGGGGCGGCACGGCCGCCCTGCGCGCCGCCTTCGGGCAGGTCGGCGCCTTCGAGCTGGCGCCGGCGTCGCTCGACGCCGCGCTGCTGGCGACCTTGCAGCCCGGCGCCTACACCGTGCAGGTCTCCGGCATCGGCGGCACCGGCACCGCCCTCGTCGAGGTCTACGAAGTGCCGTAACGAAAAACCGGAGACACGGACGCCGCGCCGCGTCCCCGGTGGTCGCCCGCCCTGCGGCGGAGCGAAGGCATTTATTTCTTCCCGGCCGCCCGCAGGTAGGCGAGGACCGCCCGGGCGTCGTCGTCGCTGAACCGGTAGTCCGGCATCGGCGGGCGGGGCGCCGTGCCGTCGGGCTTCTTGCCCGTGGTGAGGAAGGTCAGCGCCTGCGCGTCCGTCATCGTCGGCAGGCCGGCGAGCGGGGGCGCCACCGGCGCCCACGCGGGCATGGGGACGGTCGGCGCGAAGCTGATCGGCGCGCCGGCCAGGTGCGCGCCGGCGACGAACTCGCCGCGTTCGTTGCGCGGCGTGTGGCAGTCGGCGCAGAGGCCGACGCGTTCAACGAGATACGCGCCGCGCTTGAGCGCATCGGTTGCGGGCGCGGGGGCGGCGGCGGAGAGGAAGGCGGCGCCGGCGACGGCGCCCGCGGAGGCGAGGAGGAGAGTTTTCATCGGAGACATAGCTTTTTGGATACGGCGGAGGAAACGGTGAGGGGGGGGGGGGGGGGGGGGGGCCGGCTCAGGGCAGAGCGTAGACTTCGACGAGCACGTGGCCGCCGGCCCCGGTCTCGGGCTCGACCTGCACGGTGTAGGCGCCGGGCGGCAGCTCGACGACCATGGCGGCGTCTTTCGAGCCGAGCGGCAGCGCGAACGCGCCGACCTGCGCGGCGGCGTTGGCCGTCTCGGCGGCGTCGAAGCGGGTGCTCCAGTTCCCGTTGAAGTAGACCGGCGTCGCGCCCTTGCGGATGGAAAAGAACGGATCCGCCATCGCGCCGGAGAGGCCGAAAGCGCCGAGCGTCGGGCCGATCGCGCGCACCAGCACGCGGCGGTGCAGCTCGGTCACGACAAAGCCGGCGATGAGTTTGTCCTGCGCGGTGGCGATGCCGCGGGTGGAGATGTTGACGAGTTTGCCGCCGTCGAGCCGCGCCTCCGGGCTGGCGCGCACCTCGAACTGCATGCGGTCCGCGATCATGATCGGCAGCGCGGTGACGAGTTCGAAGTTGGCGAAGGCGACCGGCCCGAGCTGCTCGTAGGCCGCCCACGCGGCGCCGGAGATGAGCACCTTGTCGTAGGCCTCCGCCGGGAGCGTGACCGCGGCGGGCACGGGCACGTCCTCGACGTGGGTGAGGCGGCCGGCGGCATCGAGCAGGTAGCGGCGCTCGAGGATCGCGCCGTCGGTGCGCGGCGCGTAGCGGTGCACGGCGATTTCGTGCAACCGTAGCGTGCGGCCGGCGAAGGCCTGCGACGGAGCGGCGGCGGCAGAGGGCGCGCCGAGACCGGCGAGCGCAAGAGCGAGGAGGAGGAGGGATTTTGGACTGCGCATAGGCGAAAGGGCGCGCCCCTTCGCAGTCCGCGTGCCAACGTTCGACGACATTGCTAAGCGGCGGATTTCCAGCGCGATGCCGCTCCGGCCGCGGGAGGCGGACCGTCCGGGGCGTCTCGAAATCGAGACGCGCCCGTGCCGGAAGCGGGCCGGCGGCGGGTGTTTGTCCGGTGGATACGGGTGATTTTCTCCCGGCCGGTCGTCGGCCGATCCCGGCGGGCGCGGCCGCGGCGCTGGTATCGTGACGCGTGCCGGCGGCGCCGTCGCGCCGCCGGTTTCTCCGCACCGCCAACCGTCCGCCTCGCTCCATGCAACCGCTCCTCGCCCGCCTCCTCGCCCTGACCCTGCCCACGCTGCCGCTCGCCGCGCAGACGACCCTCGTCTCCAACACCGCCCAGACGCCGGCCAACGGCCACTACTGGGTGGGCCCGGACGGTCTCGCGATCAACAACTCCTCGGCCGCCTCGTTCACCGTGGGATCGACCCCGTTTTCGCTCACGCAGGTGACGCTGGTGTTCGCCGACCAGGTCGGCTCCGCGCCGCAGAGTTTCCAGCTCAAGCTCGCCGCGAGCTCGCCGGCGCTGGAAAACGCGTCCGACCAGACGGTGTTTCCGACCACGATCCTCGCGACCTTCAGCGGTCCGCACAACCCGACGATCGCGGGCAACTACGCCTACACGCTGAGCGGCGGTTACTCGCTGGTCTCCGGCACGACCTACTGGATCGTCGCCAGCACGGCCGACGGCAGCGCCTCGAACTATTTCCGGTGGAGCATGACAGCGTCCGACGACCAGACGTCGTCGACCGGCGCGACCATCGGGAACTTCGGGCGGAGCTTCTACGAAAACGGCAACAGTTTCGCCAGCAGCAACACGCCGCTCTTCACCGTCTACGGAAACGCGTCCGCGATCCCCGAGCCCTCGACCTACGCGATGCTCGCGGGTGCGGCGGTCCTCGGGCTCGCGGCGTGGCGGCGGCGCCGAAGCCCGCCGGTCGCGGCCGCGGTCTGAGTCGGCGTGCTTGCGACGGGCGGTGCGCGGCGCAGGCTGCCGGCCGTGTCCGCCCTACGCCGTCTCGCCCTGCTCCTCGCCTTGTTTGCCGTCGCCGCCGCGTCCGCGCTGCGCGCCGCGCCCGAGGCGATGGTCGTCGTCGCGGGCGACCTGCATTCCGCCTACGAACGCAGCGCGCAGTTCGTGGCGCACGTCGACCGGCTGAAGGCGGAGCACCCGGGTGTGCCGCTCGCCGTGCTGCTCAACGGCGACACGCTGGAATACGGCAACCTCGTCGCGCGCCGCACGGCGGGCGCGCTCGACTTCGAGTTCTTCGCCGCGCTCGCGCGCCGCGCGCCGACGGTGATCAACCTCGGCAACCACGAGCCCGAATTCCACGACGTGCCGGAGACGGTGAAACGCCTCCGCGCCGCGGGCCTCGACGTGATCAGCGGCAATCTCCGCGACCGCGCGACGGGCCGCCCCTATGCGCCGGCGACGACCGCGGTCCGGCTCGGCGCGCATACGCTCACGCTCGTGGGCGTGACGACCGACCGGCTCTCGACCTACCGCGTCGCGATCCGTCCGGACCTCGATCTCGCCGACCCCGCGGTGTGGGCGCAGGCCAATTTCCCGGCGCTGCTGCGCGACGCCGTGTTGCCCGTGGTGCTCAGCCACGCGGGCCTCAAGGCCGACCGCGCGATGTTGCCGCTCGTGCCGGACGGCACGCTTTTCGCCGGGGCGCACGACCACCTGCGGTTCGTGCACGCGGCGGGGCGCACGGTGTATTTCCACTCGGGCAGCTGGATGGAGCACGTCTCCGTTGCGCGCCTCGAGCGCGGTGCGGACGGACTGCGCTGGACGGTGACGCAGCCGCGGCTCGCCGCGGACGATCCGGCCGACCCGGCGCTGGCGGCCCGCATCCGCGAGACGCTCGCGGCGCAGCTCACGGCGGAGGAAAAGGCGACCGTCGGCCGCACGCCGCGCGCGCTCGGCCCGAGCGAGGCGGCGCTCTTCGCCGTCGAGGCCGCGCGGATGGCGGCGCGGGCGGACGCGGCGATGGTGGGCGGCACGACCTTCGGGGCCGGTTTGCCGGCGGGCGCGGTGACGCGCTTCGCCTTCGACGCGTGCGTGCGCTTCGACGGACCGCTGTTCGCCGCGGAAGTCGACGGCGCGTGGCTGGCGGCGCTGCTGGCGCGCTGCAACCAGGGACCGGATACGCCTTTCTCGGCGCGGGCGGGCGAGAACCTCGTCGCGGCGGCGCCGGTGCGGCCCGAGCCGGGGCGGCGCTACCGTTTCGTGACGACGGACTGGGTGGCGAAGAACGCCACGACCTACCTCGGCGGGAATCCGCCCGCCCTCGTCGAGTTGCCCGGGCTGAAACTGAAAGGCGCGGTGCTCGCCGCGCTCGCGGCGCCGGCGACCCCGTGAGCCGGAGCATCACGATGTCCGCGCGGGGCGTGCTGCTGGCCGGTCTGGCGTTGGGCTGCGCCGCGGGCGGCGGGCGGGCGCAGACATCGCCTGCGCCTGTGCCGACGCCCGCCCCGGCGGAGCCGGCTGCCGCGGTGTTCGCCGCGGTGCCGCCGACCCCGGAAGAATTGCTGGCGGCGGGCAGTCGGTTGTTCGAGGCGCTGGCGCCGCCGGAGATCAAGGCGCAGTTTGAGTTTCCGACGCCGGAGCGGTGGGCGGATTTTGTCGGCCGGCTGCAGCGGGCGTTCGAGACCGAGTCGATGGCGGAGCTGGCGGCGCTGGCGCCGGAGGCGCGGGCGGTGCTCTCGGCGTTGAAGTCGGTTTCCGGATACGAAGACCTGGCCGGCTGGCTCGAGCAGCGGCTCGACGAACTCGAGGGGGCGGGGCAAGCGGTGGCGCCGCCGCCGCCGGTGCGGCCCAGCCTGCCGCCGCTCCGGCCGGGCGTGCCGGTGCCGCCGGAGGTGCAGCCGGTGCCGCACTACAACCTCTGGCTGGCGCGCGTGCGCGGCCGGCCGCTGCCCGCGGGGGCGGCGACGCTGATGCCGCGGTTGCGGGCGGTGTTTGCGGCGGAGGGCGTGCCGCCGGAGCTGGCGTGGCTGGCGGAGGCGGAGAGTTCGCTGAACCCGGCCGCGCGGAGTCCGGTGGGGGCGAAGGGACTTTTCCAATTCATGCCGGCGACGGCGGAGGCGATGGGCCTGCGCACGTGGCTGCCGGACGAGCGCGCGGATCCGGAGAAATCGGCGCGGGCGGCGGCGCAGTATCTGAAAAAACTGCACGCGCGCTTCGGCAACTGGGCGCTGGTGCTGGCGGCCTACAATGCCGGCGAGGGCCGCGTGGGGCGGCTGCTCGGCGCAAAGGGGGCGAAAAACTACACGGCGATCGCGGACGCGCTGCCGGCGGAGACGCGCATGTATGTGCCGAAAGTGTGCGCGTTGATCGCGACGCGGGCCGGGATCGCGCCGCACCAGATCGCGGCGCCGCGGCGGTGAGTTCCGCGACGCGCGGAGAGACGGAGAGACGGAGAGACGGAGAGACGGAGAGACGGAGAGACGGAGAGACGGAGAGACGGAGAGACGGAGAGACGGAGAGACGGAGAGACGGAGAGACGGAGAGACGGAGAGACGGAGCGGGCGCGCTAACCGAAACCGGGAGCGGGTGCGCTGGGAAAACGGCGCCGCAGGGCGGGCGCGCGGAGACCGGACGGCGGTCGGGCGGGGCGGGCGGCTACGGGGCTTCGACGTAGCCGTGCTTGATCGCGTAGTGGACGAGCTCGGCGGGTTCGCGCAGGCCGAGTTTGTCTTTCAGGAGCGTGAGGTGGTTCTGCACGGTCTTGGTCGTGACGCCGAGGCGGTCGGCGAGGACCTTGGGATTCTCGCCGCGGGCGTAGCCGCGGAGGACCTCGCGCTCGCGGGAGGTGAGGTTGGCGGCGACGGCGCGGCTCTCGTCGACCATCTTGTCGACGAGGAGCCGGGCGCTGGCGGGGCAGTAGTATTTTTCGCCGGCGAGCACGCGGCGCACGGCCTCGCGGAGGGTGGCGAGGTCGGAGCGTTTCATCACGAAGCCCTGCACGCCGAGGGAGACGGCCTCGCGGACGAGGTGGCCCTGCTCGTTGGAGGAGATGAAGAGCCAGCGGGTGCGGGGGAGGCGGGGGCCGACGGAGCGGACGAGGTCGAAGCCGCGGCCGTCGGGGAGCATCCAGTCGACGATGGCGAGGTCGGGTTTTTCGGCGAGGAGGGCGGCGGCGCCGTCGGCGACGGTGGTGCAATCGGCGGCGAGGGTGAGCCCGAGTTCGTCGCGGATGAGGTGGGCGAAGAGCTGCCGCACCATGATGTGGTCCTCGACGAGGACGACACGGGCGGGGTTTTTGTCAGTCATGGCGCAAGTTTATCGCAACACCACCCGAGCCTGCGCGGGGCCGGGGGAAAGGGAATCGGGAAGTTTTCCCGGACGAAATGGCCGATGATCCCGGGCTTGTTCGGCCGTGGTTGGGGTAGCGTGGGGCGTCATGAAAATGCGATTACTTGCTCTCCCACTTGCCGCGACCCTCGCGTTCTCCGTCACCGGGTGCCAAAATGTCGTGCAACCTTCGAAGACCACCACGGCGTTTTACGACAATCAGGTCAGTGCGACCCTGAAGATCTCCGATTCCGTAAACACGGTCGCCAAGGCCATCGCCCCAGACTCGGCGGAGGTGCAAAAGCGTGTCGAGGCGATCGAAGCGGAGAACAAGCGGCTGCGGGAGGACATTGCCCGGACTCGTTCGGAAGCCGACCGGATGAACGAAGACCTCAAACGCAAGGTGGGGGACGTCGCGCTCGATGTCGGAAAAGTCGTGGTCGAGGCGGGCAAAGTTGCGAGCGCGGTGGCCGGAGCCGGTCCGCTGGCGGGCACAATCACGGAATTCATCGGTGGAGTCGTGAAGGACAAGGTTTCGCAGGCGAAACGAGAGACCGCCGAGGACACAAACCAAGCGATCGCCAAGGCCAAAGAGGCGTTGCGTGCCGAGTTGAGCCAATCGATCAAGCTTACGGAGGCGCAGCAGGTGCAGTTCAAAGAGGAAATTGCGCGCCTGGGCCGAGAGAAAGGCCTGTCGCCGGCTGAAATCGCGAAGCTGCAGGAAACGGATTTGTCGACGCTTCTGGTTACCGGAGGATCTGCCGGCAGCCTCGCCCTGCTGGCGCTACTTCGCACGTTGGGCGGCAGTCGAGCCGAGCCGAAGATCAAAGAACTGGCCGTGGCGACGGACAGCCAGGCGAAGAAGATCGAAGCATCCGCCGGCGAACTCGACGAACTGTGGGAGCAGGTGAAGGCCCTCGAGGCGAAGCTGGCGGTGACCGAGAAAGATCTCGATCGCTGCGCGCGTGGCGCGGTGAAGGGCGAGGTCTCCGAGTGTTCGGCCACCGTGGCCGATCTTAGCCGAAGGTTGGGCCGGCTGGAGAGCCGGGATTCCGCCGCCTGATCGGCCGATCCAAAACCGGCGCGATTCCGGGGCGCGCTGAGGTTCTCGCTTGGCTCCGGAATTGCTTCCGCCACTGCTATTACCAATCCCCCGTTGCCGCTATTTCCACGCGTCCGGTCCCTTGTCGCAGAAGGGCCGGATGCGACGACACCGAATCCATTCGCTTCCCGTCCATGGCCAAGAACATGTCACGCTTTCTAAAACCGCAGCCGCCGATCGACCCCGCCGACGAACAGACGCGGCCGTGGCTGGGCAACATCCAAGGCAACATTTTGAAGGGACACGGTCGTCCATTCAGCGCGTTCGTTCTGTTCGCGTTTCGGCGCTCGGATCGGTCGAATCGGGCGCTGCTGCGCGCCGCGGCGGAGGATCCTGACCACCAGATGACCTCGGCGTTGAAGCAGTATGTCGACGCCCGCAAGCGGGCGGACTTCCCGAACCGACCGTTCCGGTCTCTCGCGCTTTCAGCCGCCGGCCTGTTGGCCTGCGGCTACCAAGAGAGCGATTTCGGGGAGGATGCTCGACGGATTGAGCGGGCTTTTTGGGAGACGAATCTGCCCGGACGACTGAGCGATCGGGTGCGTTGGGAGAAGGCGTTTGCCGGACCGGTGCACGGAGTGTTGACGTTGGCCTGCCAGTCGGAAAACGCGCTGCGGCACATGGTCGCCAACAGTCGGACTTGGCTGCTTCGTCACGCAGCGCGGGTGGTCAAAGTCGAGCACGCCTTTGTCTGGAGGCCGGAACAAGACGGACCGGCGCGGGAGCCGTTCGGGTTTGCCGATGGATTTGCCCACCCCCGGCTAGTGGCGGACGGCCCGGAGACGCAGGCTAGGGAGACGCGGGGGCCTTTCGGCGTGATCCGCAACCGGGATTTTGTGCATCCGACGGAGCTCCCGCTCTCTCAGGTTCTGCATGTCAAAGAGGCGGGCGATTCCTTGTGGGGCAGCAGCTTCATGGTGGTGCGAAAGCTCGAGCAGAACGTGCGGGCGTTTGCCGAGGCGGAGGCGGAACTTGGAAAGGAACTGGCTCGTTCCGGCTGTCCCTTCCGGCCCAAGGAGGCGGGCGCGCTGTTCATCGGCCGGGAACGCGACGGCACGCCGCTGGTGCCCGGCGGCAAACCGCTGGACCACGAGTTCTCGTTCAACGGAGACGCGAACGGCATGCGGTGTCCGTTCCATGCTCACATCCGCAAGGTGAATCCCCGCCAAAAGATCACGAACGCCAATCACGGCGCGACCGACGCGACGCAGCAGCGCAGCGTGCAGTTCGTGCGGCGCGGTGTGGTCTTCGGAAATCGCGACAAGCTCCACTTTCCTTTGCGGGTCGACCAGGCGCCCACGCGGGGTGTGGGGCTCATGTTTGTGGGCTTCATGAGCAGCATCCAGGGACAATTCGAAGTGATCCATCGGAACTGGTCGGTGGATCCCAATTTTCCCGTGGCGGGCACGGACTTGTCCGATCCCTTGGTCTCAGGCGGGGGATTGTGGCATTGGGCGCCGAGGTCTGATGTGAAACTGAAGATCAAGCTCAAGCGTCGCCTGGTGACACCCCGCGGCGGACTGTATTTGCTGGTGCCGCCGCTGTCGTGGTTGGCGGCCCAGTGATCCTCGGCATGGAGTTCGGCTGGCGTGAGTTTTCTGTCGGGCAGCAGGATTACCTCTGGTTCCTTTCGGGCCTGGGGCACGGGGTGGCCTTGGCGGTGTGGTATCGCGCGGCGCGGCGGGAGTCCGCCGTCGGCTGGCTTCCGTGGGTGAGTGCCGGCAGTATCTTTCACGCCGCGGTCGAGCTGGCGTTGTTGTATTTCTGGCCGGTTCGGCCGGAGCCGAATGAGACGCCCTTCCTGGGCCCCGATTTGGCCTACGGCGCGTTGTTGGCGCTGCAGGTCCTTGGCTTGAGCTGGCCCCGGTATCGTGGGCGGCGGGCTGCGCAGGTAGGTTGGCCGATCGTGGCCGTGGCGTTGGCCGCGGCCCGGCACTGGTTTCCGGTGCCGGCAACCCTGCTCCTCGCGCTGTGGGCAACATGGGCGTTGCTGGTTTGGGACGGCGACTTCCGGCGATTTGCGGAGGGGTTTTGGCTGCGGATCGCGGCGATCGCCGCCGTGTGGCTGTCGCCGATCGGTCCGGTCATCGCGGCGACGAGCGGGCTGCGCCGGGTCAACCAGCTCGGTGTTTGGGGGCTTTGGTCTTCGATCGCGCCCGCGATCGTCGCTTTCGGAGCCATCTGGCTGCTGATTCGAGTGCGGCGTGACGCCGTGGAGCGCCGGGAATGGGGGCGGTATGCCCGCCTGAGCGGAGTTTGGCTTGCGGCGGGTTTGCTGCTGGCCGCGATGCTCGGGGAGCGTTCCCGGGATCAGTTCGAGGCATCGGCGATCGCGCGGGCGGCGGCGGCGGCGCGTTTGATGGACCGACCGATGCTGGAGGCGGCGCTGGCGGAGTTTGCCCCCGCAGGGCGCCGGCCACACGCGCAGCCCGACGGTTCCAGCATAGTGGTGGCGTCCGTTTCCGCGGGGTTCCAGCAGCGGATCGCGCCGGTGCGCCGACAGCTTGGCGTGATCGAGCAGGCCAATCCCGATGCGATGATCGCGATGCTGGTGGTGGTGCGCGGCGACGAGGTCTTCGTGATTGCGGTGCCGGACGGTCGCCGCGCCAAGGCCGATGTGGTGCGGGTGAAGGCTAAGCGGGTGCCGACGGAGTTTGCCGACCCCGTTGCCGGAGCGACGGGAGTTTTTGTGCGTCCGCACCAAATCGGCACGGCCGGCGAAGGCGAAGCGCGCGCGCCGATACCCGGGGAGGACGGGAGCCCGGTGGCGTGGCTGACGCTGCGTTTTCCGTCCGCCACCTGGTCCGTCAGCCAGGTGCAGTCGCGGGTGCTGGCGTTCGTCATTCTCGCGATGGGATTGGGGCTGGCGGCGCGTTCGGTGACCTTGCGGCTCGAGGCGATCCGCAGCGACGATGCGCGGCGCGACGCGGCGGCAGCCCGGATCGCCGACCGGGCGAAGTCGGAGTTTCTCGCGCGAGTCAGCCACGAATTGCGCACTCCGATCCAGAGTGTCCTCGGCTACGGCGAAATGCTGGGGCGCACGCACCTTGACCCGGCGTCGCACGCATGGCTCTCGGCCCTGCGCCAACATGGCGAGCTGATGCTCCGGCTGGTGAACGACCTGCTCGACCTTGGCGCGATGCAGACGGCCGGTTTCCGCTTGGCACCCCGGGCGATCCGGGTGGTGCCGTTGATCGAGCAGACGGTCGAAAGCCTGCGACCGCGGGCCGAGGCCAAGGGGTTGGCCTTCGAATTCAAGAACAGTCTGCCGGTGGACGATTGGCGCTGGGCCGACGGGGAAAGATTGCGGCAGATCGCCCTGAATGTCGTCGGCAATGCGATCAAGTTCACCGACGACGGGCATGTTGCGGTGCAGCTGGCGGCCGGCGCCGACGAGATGATTTTGCTCACCGTGTGCGATACGGGGCCGGGAGTCCCCGCCGGATGCGAGGAGCGGATCATGCGGCCGTTTGTCCGCCTGGAACAGACCGCGAGCAAAGAAGGCAGCGGGCTCGGATTGGCGCTGACGGCCGCCTTGTGCGGACAAATGGACGGCCGGATCTCGGCGGGGAGAGCGCGAGCCGGCGGAGCCGAGTTCACGGTGGAAATCCGGTTGAAGCGTTGCGATCCGCCGGAGCGAAGCTGGGAAAATCCGGCGAGCCCCGGTTTGGCCGGATTGCGAGTGCTGGTGGTCGACGACAACACGCTGATTCGCGAGTTGTTCTCGGCCTTTCTCACGGGGTCGGGCGTCAGTTGCGACGCGGTGTCTTCCGGGGAGGCGGCGGTCGAGCGGATCGGAGTGGGCATGCACGACGTGGTCCTGCTCGATCTGGCGATGCCGGGAATGGACGGGATGGAGACGGCGCGCCGGATCCGGATCCGGTGTGGCACGCGGATCAGGATCATCGGAATCAGCGCCCATGCCACGGCGGTCGACCGCGAAGCGGCCTTGCAGGCCGGCATGAACGAGTTTCTGACGAAGCCGGTCGACCTCGGCCTGCTGGCCCGGACACTGGCGCGGGCCGCACTTCCTCCGGCGTCGGACGACGTGTCCCTAGCCGACCCGGTATTCGGACGCTTGATGGAGCTTTTCCGGTTCGAACTGCCCGGCTTGGCCGACGCGCTGCGCGAGGCGGAGGCGGAGAAGAATTGGCCCCTGCTGCGCGCCAAGGCCCATTACCTGAAAAACGGCGCCGACGTGCTGCAGTTGCACGATCTAGCGACGGCGTGCGCCGCGCTGGAAACCGTCGCGCGTGATCAGAACGAGCCGCAGCTGGGCGAAGCCGCGCGAGCCTGCCGCACCGCCCTGCGGGAGTGGCTCTGACCCCATTTCGTGCATTCCGCACGGATACGTAAACGCAACCTCAAGTCCACCTGTCATGCCCTCGTTCACCCGCTCCCATTCCAAACTGCTCGGCTTGGCTTTCAGCCGCACCGCCGCGCCGACCGTGATCGCCCGGAAGATCTACGCCAACGGCACCCGCGAAGACAAACCGGCACCCGCCGGCATGAAGCTCAACGGCAACGGTCTGTCGTTTTCCCTGGCCGTCGCCGAAGATGACGGCCCGGCGGAGGTGTCCGTCGAGTCGGCGGAATGGCAATTTGCCTACGATCCCCCGGTGGTGATGTTTCTCAACCAAAGCTGGCCCATGGGGACGGAGGCGATGGCCAACGCCCACCTTTCGGTGAACGGACAGCACAAGTCCGCCAATCAGGTCGATTTCAAGTTCGACAGTGCGACGAAGACTCTGACGTGGAAAGCCGGCGCCAGCACCGGAACGGTCCAACTGAACGACAAGACTCCCGTCTACTACGCCATGCTTCGCCTCAGTGATCTGGGCGATACCGGAACGCTGAAAGTGGGTGGGTCGACGCTCAAACTTTGAACGTCACCTAAGCTTCGTGTGCCCAAACTCGCCGACGCGTCCCCGCGTTTTTGGACGCGCGATTCGGCGGGTTTTCGGGTGGCTCAGGAATAACGGGGTCGCGATCGGATCCGTCGCCGGGCAGCCCTGTTTCAGGGCTGCCTGAGCTGCCGGCCTCTTCCGATTCAATGTCCCGCCGCGGCACGGCGGGTCGGATTCGTTGGCGAGCCCGCGCAAGTCGGCGGGTCCCGGAGCGGCCACGAGCTAAAGCCCGGGATT
>JBILLY010000582.1:0-3874 GCA_044375835.1 Opitutaceae bacterium | reverse complement strand
TCGGTGATTTTGCGGGAAGCGGCGGTGCTGCTGTTGATGTTGCCGGCTTCGTCGAGACGGAACCAAGCGGGGTTGGCGCGGTAGAGCTGCCAGAGTTTGTAGGGGCTGGGGCGCTGGAAGGGGGCGAAGTGGAAGGGAGCGTTGGCGCGCGAGTAGACGGGATCGACGAGGTCGTAGCGGGAGACGGCGTCGTCGGCGGTGAGGGCGACGCCGTCGGGGCCGACGAAGGTCCACGACGGTGTCTCGCCGCGGATGTCGCGGTCCTGGCGGCGGACGTTGAGGCCGGCGCGGAGCTGGAGCGGGAGGCGGGTGAGGAAATCGCGGCGGGCGTTGAGGTGGGCGCTGGCGAGGGCGTCGGCGCTGGTGAGGCGGTTGGCGCCGGCGGAGACGAGCGTGTAGGAATCGAGGGAGTGGAGGTCGACGGGGACGCCGGCGACGGTGGTGGCGGAGATGACGCCGGGGCCGGAGCGGACGGTGTTGATGGCGTCGTAGCGGAGGTTGAGGGCGCGGGCCTGGGTGCGGGCGCTGGAGAAGTGGCCGAAATCGGTGTCGCGATAGGTGTTGGTCGAGCGGGAGTAGGCGCCGCCGCCGTCGAACTGCCAGACGGCGCCGCTGTGGCGGTATTTCACGCTGGAGTGCCAGGTGCGGTCGGTCTTGCGGCGGGCGTTGGTGGTGAGGACGGAGGAGCCGGCGCCGGGGGCGCTCTGGGCGAAATTGGCGTCGTAGCCGAGCGGGCGGACGGAGGAGGTGCCGGTGAGGGAAGTGGCCCACTGCTCGATGTTCTGGTGCATGTCGGCCGAGGTGAACTGGGTGCCGACGGTGAAGATGCCGCGGCGGCCGACCTTCCAGTCGAGGGTGGTGCCGACGGAGTAGCGCTCCCAGTGGGTGGGCTGGTCGTTGACGATGTGGCCGTTGAGGAAGGGATTGTCGGCGGTGCCGAAATTCGAGGCGGCGCCGGAGGGGCGCCACTGGGACTGCGACATCTGGGTGCCGCTGTAGCGGCGGGTGTAGAAGCCGTTGAGGGTGATGCCGAAGGTTTTGCTGAAAGGGGCGATGTAGGAGAAATCGGCGCCGGGCAGAATGCGGCGGCCGGTGGACTCGGGCTGGCCGCCGGGGAGCGAGCGGAGCGTGAGCCAGTTGCTGTTCATGATGGCGCTGACGCGGTAGCTGAAGAGGGGCTTGCTGCGGTCGAAGGCGCCCTTGTTCACGACGTTGACGGTGCCGCCCATGGAGTTGGCGGGGGAGTCGGGCGTGGGGGTTTTGGAGACTTCGACGCGGGAGATGTTGTTCATCATGAGGCCGCCGACCTCGACATCGCGGGTGGCGCCGGAGGAGGCGGCGCTGGCGACGGGGTTGCCGTCCACGAGGATGGGCGTGGTGTCGGAGGGGAGGCCGCGGACGGAGATGGTGCGGGCGTCGAAGGAGGAGTAGTTCACGGTGACGCCGGGGACGAACTTGATGAACTCGCCGAGGTTGCCCTCGCCGGCGTCGCCGAAGGCATCGGCGTCGACGACGTTCTTGATGTTGGCGGCGTAGCGCTGCTCGTGGTTGGCGATGTCGGCGGCGTTCATCTCGCGGCTGGCGCCGATGACGAACTCGTCGAGTTTGACGACGCGGTCGGCGCCGGTGCCGGTGGCATCGCCGGCGCGCACGAGGGAGAAGTCGCGGGCGACGACGGCGCCGGGGGTGACGGTGACGACGGCGGTCTCGGCCTGGAGGCCGGTGAAAACGGCGACGACGCGGGCGGAGCCGGCGGGGACGCCGGCGAGGCGGTATTCGCCGGAGTCGTTGGTGACGGTCTCGAGGCGGGTGCCGTCGACGGCGACGCGGGCGCGGTTGAGGTAGGTGCCGCTGGTGGCGTTGAGCACGCGGCCCTCGATGGTGCCGGTAGCGGGGGCGGCCGGCTGGGCGAAGCCGAGCGGGGCGAGGACCAGCACGGCAGCGGCGAGCGCGCGCCGCAGAGAGGCGCGCGCGCGGTGGTGCGCAGGGTGGGCAGGGGGAGTCATGGGTAAGGGCGGCGCGGCCGGGAGGCCGTGGGAAAGCGCCGGCGAGGGAGGTAAGGTCGGAAGACGGGGTGGTTTGGACAACGAAGCGGAGAATTCTCGCGCGCGGGCGGTGGGTGCGGTGGGTGCGGTGGGTGCGGTGGCGCGGCGGGCCGGACGGGGCGAAACGGCGGGCGCCGCGGTGGGGATGAAGTTCCACGAAGCCGCGGGGACGCGCCCGCGCGGCGTCTTCACGCCCCCGGCCGCGGCGGACGCACGCGGTGTTGCGAGGGTTTGGGCGGCGCGGAGAAGGGCCCGTGCTCCGCGCGGAATTCCCGCGGCGAGAGACCGACGTGCTTCCTGAACAGCTTTGAAAAATGGTAGGGATCGGCGAGGCCGACGGCCCTGCCCACCGCGGCGATCGGCAGCGTCGTGCTGAGCAACAGCTCGCGCGCCTCGCGGAGTTGGCGGTCGATCACATGTTGCTTGGCCGAGACGCCGAGGTGGCGGCGGAAGAGTTTCAGCACGTGCGAGCGGCTGCGCCCCACGAGCGTCGCCATTTCCCCGATGCGCGGGCCGAGGTGGAAGCCGCGCTCCACGTGCGCGAGCAGCCGCTCGAACTCCTCGGGGCGGTGCGCCGCCGGGGCCACCGCCTGCGCGGCCTTGCGCTGCAGCTCGCGCACCAGCAGCAGGCCCAGCGCCCGCGCCTCCGCCTCGTCGCGCAGCGAGTGCAGATACCAGCGCACGGAGTAGTCGATCAGCCGCGCGAGCGGCCGGTCGGCCTCCATGCGGAGCCGCACGACGCCGTCCAAGCTCGGCCACGCCACGTCGCGGCGGTCGGGCGAGTCGCACTCGGGCTCGCCGCGCTCGTGCGGCACGTTGGCCACCCAGCGCGCGCCGGGCCGATACCACGGCACGAGGTGGACGTGCGTCGTGAACATCGGCGCCTCCGCCGAGGGCCGGTAGGCGATGCGCCGCCCCCACGGCAGCAGGTAGAGATCGTGGGGTTCGAGCGGGTGCGTCACGCCGTCCACCTCGAACTCGCCGCGTCCGCTTTTGCACCAAAAAAGCGCGCGGCTCTGCACGCAGCCGTTGGCGAAGGCTTGTTGCGCCGCGAACTGAAAAAGCCCGGCGCGGCACACGGCCGGCGCTTCCGGGCACACCGGGATCTCGCGTTTTCGTTCCGGGCGGCTCACGGGCCGCAAAAGAACAAGTCTATCCCCACTTGTCCATTTTTCCGCACGGCGGCGCGTGCTACCATGAAGAAACCCCGCCATGCCCTCCCCCGCCCCGCGCCTGTCCCTCGCCACTGCATTGCTGCTGCCCGCGCTCGCCGCCGCCCAAGCCATCGCTCCACCCAAGCCCGCCGCGCCCGGCGCCGCCGCCGACGAGGCCGTCGTCCTCTCTCCGTTCGTCGTCAACAACGCCTCCGAGACCGACGGCTACCGCGCCAGCACCACGCTTGCCGGCAGCCGCGTCCGCTCCGACATCAAGGATGTCGCCGCGTCCGTCACCGTGCTCACCACCGAGTTTCTCGATGACCTCGGCGCGAAAGACGTGGCCGCTGCCATGGCGTTTGTCGCCGGCGCCGAGAACGACTCCACCTTCCACAACGAGCCCGTCGCCGCGCTCGGCGGGGCCAACGGCTACGTCGGCTCGGATTTCGGCGACAACAACAACTCCTCCGGCCGCATCCGCGTGCGCGGCCTGGGCACCGCGACCACGGTGGTCAACTTCCTCGACACCTTGGGCTCCACGGATCGCTACAACACGGACCGCGTCGAGTTCCTGCGCGGCGCCAACTCGATTCTCTTCGGCCTTGCCTCGCCCGCCGGCCTCGTGAACTCCGCCACCAAGATCGCCGGCACGCGCAAGAACGCCACCAGCGTGCA
>JBILLY010000581.1:0-3878 GCA_044375835.1 Opitutaceae bacterium | reverse complement strand
CGGTGTCCGCCGCGACGATGCCACCGGTCGCACCTTTGAAAACGAAATCGACCGGCCGGGCCTGGCCGTCGACGCAGAGATTGACGCAGGTGCAGCGCCGGTGGCGGACCAGTTGGCGAAAGAAAAATGGGTCCGGCTCGATACACAGGCCCCGCCAGCCGTAGCGGCGCTCGAGCAGCAAGGTGTTGTTGCTAATCACGCCGTTGGAGGCGCCGAGATCCACGAAGTAACCGCCGGTCTGCCCCTGCAAAAACTCGACCAGCCAAAGATCCTGGCCCTTTTGCGAGTAGCTGCGGGGCCGCAGGGCTTTGATCAACGTGGCGCTGAGCGGAAAGGCGTGGGTGTGCGCGAAGTCGAACCACGGCAGGCGCCGCCGCACAAGCGTGAGGAGCAAACCAGCGACAAGCGCGCCGACGATGAATGCAGTGAACACAAAGAACAACGTGGGCGCATGGTGCAGGGCGCGCAAGGCGCGGGGCGGTGAGGATTTGGTTGCGTGACGGACGGGGGACGGCGAAACCGTCGCGATGCTGCTCGTTGTGTTGCCGATGCTTCTCGCCGCCGTGGCGGTCGCCTACGCGGCGGTGGCGTGGCTGACGGCCGAGGAGCCGCTGACGACGTGGCTCGACGAGTGGCGGCTGCGGCGAATGGATTTGCGCGCCCTCGACGCGGCGTGCGCCGCTAATCCGCGGGACTCGGGGTTGGTGGTGAGTCTGACGACGATTCCCAGCCGGATCGGCGCGCTGGAGCTGACGCTGAAGAGCCTGTTGCGGCAAACGGCGCGGCCGCGGGAAATCCGGTTATGCGTGCCGGAGTGGAGTGAGCGCGAGCAGTGCGCTTATGACGTGCCCGCGTGGCTGGCGGGGCTGAAGGTGGTGACCGTGGTGCGGTGCGCGGACGAAGGACCGGCCACGAAATTTTTGCCGACACTGCGGGCGGTCGCGGCGGACCAGGCGGTGGTGGTGGTGGACGATGATCGGATTTATCATGCGCGGCTGTTGGAGAATTATGCGGCGCCGGTGCGGGCGTTTCCCGGCGAGGCGCTCGGGGCGGCGGGGTGGCGGGTGCCGGCGGATTTGACGGACCGTGCCACGACGCTGCGCAGCCGGCTGGCGGGCGCGCCGGAAGTGCCGCGACGCGCGCACCGGCTGCGGCAGCCGGAGCGCACGGATATCCTGCAGGGCGTGCACAGCTACGTGGTGCGGCCGGAATTTTTCGATCTCGGGAAACTCGGGGATTTTTCGGCGACGCCGGCGGCGGTGCGCTTCGTCGACGACGTGTGGATCAGCGCGCACTGCCGCGTGGAGAAGTGGCTGCGGCCGCTGCCGGTGAGTTTCACCGACTACAAGCCGTGGTCGCATCGACGGCGCTTCGATCGCACAAGTCTCGGCAGCAACGTCAACGGGGCCCGGCGGGACGAGGACCGGGGAAACTCGGTGGCGTTGCGCTTTTTCAGGGAGCAGTGGAAGGCGTGAGAGAGAGCTTCGCCGCGGCGCGACGCCCCTTGATGCGCCAGAGAAACTGGTCGACTACCTTGTAAGTTCGATGCCACAGGCGAACCAGCGGGTCGAGCCAGAGGGGAACACCCGGGCCCACTTTATTGCGGGTGCTGACCCACATGACGGGGCGCCCGCAGCTCAAATCGATATCGTCGGTGCCAAGCACAACCGTCCCGCTCCGTGCGGCGGCATGCAACAGGAGGCCGAGCACGGCTTGGTCGCGCATGTGCGTGCCGGTGCCGAAAAATACCGCCTCGAGATTACGTGGATCTCTGCCGACTTCGTGCCACTTGGTCAAAAGCACGCGCGCCGCCGCCTGACGGAGATCGAAACCACACAGACCTGAGCAATACTCACGTCCCTGTAAAACATCGGGCGGGATGCCCAAACGGGCGCAGACGACGGGACTACAGTGCGCGCCGAGTCGGTTCGTGGCCCGCAGCGCATACACGCCGTGGGTGCGGACAAGCTTCACGAGAAATGCCAAGTCGTTGACGTGAAATAGCGTCGCGCTGTCACACCAAAGGAGTGTCCCTTCAGTCTCCGCAGCGACCTCGTTAAGCAGGGAAGCCTTCCAAGCGTAGAGCTCTTTCAACGGTTCCGCAGCGATGGCGTAGTGAGCGGGATACCGTTCGAATGCGAAGCGGCGAAATTCACACCACGGAAAACGGGACGAGAGGCGCTTCAGGGTGGCCGGTGTAAGTCCGAGATCGTAGGCGATGACCGTGTGCGCGGCGGCCAGGGAACACCGCTCGAGGTTTGCAAGAAACTGATACAGGCAACGCCAATATTTTTGGTCGGCGGCCGTCACCAATTTTATGCGGTCCGCGCCACCGGTGCCCGGCGCGGACGGAGAGCGCCGCGGTGTGAGGGCCCAACGTCGCCAGAGCGGCACGTGTCGGCCGTAGCTGACGCGCGTGCGCACATCGCCGGCGATGACGTCGTCGAACGCGGAGAGGTGATGCGGCGAAACGCGGGCGGCGAGCGCGGCCAACGGATGGGCTCCGGTGAATTCCTCCTCGTGAAAAGCGTCCGGCGTGAGCGTGACGAGGCGCATCACGCGCGCGCCTTGGCCGTAGTAACGGGGACTGGATTGCACGGGGCGCAGCCGGGCGCCGTCGGCGGTGCGGACGAAGGCGCCGGCGCAGCGCCCGGTCGAGCACGGCGCGTCGGCGTAGCGGCGCTCCGCGTTGATGGGGTGCGGTTCCCAGCGGCCGGTGAGCAGATCGTCGGTGTGGTGGATTTCGAGAGCGCGCGGCGCGTCCTCAGTCGGGCGGACGGACGTGAACAGCCACCAACGACCGGCGTGGTGAAGGAGCGCGGAATCGGCGGCGTCGACGCCGTCGAGCAGGCGGCGTTGCCAGCGCCAGCGGTCGGGAAATTCCTCGCACACGAAGAGGTCGACCGAGCGTTGGGCGGAACTTTCGGGGAGCAAAAAAAGGCGCCCGTCGTGAGCGAAGATATGGGGAAACGAACGGTGGCAGGCGGCGGCGCCGAGCAGCGCGATCGGGCGCGGCGGACCGGCGCGGAGAGCGTCGTCGAGCGGCAGAGCGACGAGGCGCGCGGAGTTTTGCAGGAAGAGAAATTGTTCGACGAACAGCCAAGCGCGGCCTTCGTGCCGCCAGAGAAACGGGTCGGCGTAGTAACTCAGCGGCGGCGCCGGGATCACGTGCGGGCCGGGTGACGAGGTGCGATCCAGGACGATCCGAAAGTTCTCCTTGGGCCAGCGGTGGAGTCCGTTGATGCGCGTGGCCTTGAGGCGGCGGAGGCGGATGAGGAATTGGTCGGCGGCGGCGTAAGTGCGGTAGTAAAGCCAGGCGAGCGGATCGGCCCACGCGGGCCAGGACGCCGGGAGTTTTTCGCGGGATCCCAACCACGGGACGGGGGACGAAGAACTGATGTCGATGTCGCCCGGGTCGAGGGTGAGTTCGCCGGCGGCGACGCCGCGGAGGATGAGCAGCGAGAGCACGGCCTGCTCGGGATTGTGGCGCGGGTGGCGCGGCAGAAGGAGCGCGGGATCGAGCGCGCAACGCCGCCACTCGGCGACGAGCGCGCGGACGGCGGGAAACGCGGGATCGAAGGCGACGGCGCCGGCTACGTATTCGCGTTCGTCGAGCAGCGGCGGCGGGGCGGCGAGCGCGCGGGAGACGGCGGGATCGCAGCGTTCGCGGAGCGGCGACTGACCGCGCAGGGCGTAGAGGCCGTGCCGCGCGAGGCCGGCGTGCACGGCGCCCAGATCGGTGCGCACCTGCGAGGCGCTGTCGAGCCAGAGCACGGGCGCGGACGTTTCGCCGAGCACCTGCGCGAGCAGCAGCGGTTTCCACGCGTAGGTGCGCTGCTCAAGCGCGACGTGCGGCGGATGGGCGGCGAAATCGAAAC
>JBILLY010000580.1:0-3885 GCA_044375835.1 Opitutaceae bacterium | reverse complement strand
TCGCCGCAAACCAGTCCCTCGGCCTCGCGCTCGCCGACGACGAGATCGACTACCTCGTCAAAGCTTTCACCGCGCTCGGCCGCGACCCCAACGACATCGAGCTGATGATGTTCGCGCAGGCCAACTCCGAGCACTGCCGCCACAAGATCTTCAACGCCTCCTGGGAAATCGACGGCCAGCCCCGCGACCGCTCGCTGTTCCAGATGATCAAGAACACGTATCAACTGCACGGCGACGGCATCCTCAGCGCCTACAAGGACAACGCCGCCGTGCTCGCCGGCACCCGCGGCGGCCGCTTCTTCGCCGACCCGCGCACCGGCGACTACGTGACCTCCGAGGAGGAGATCCACCTGCTCTGCAAGGTCGAGACCCACAATCACCCGACCGCGATCTCGCCCTTCCCCGGCGCCGCCACCGGCTCCGGCGGCGAGATCCGCGACGAAGGCGCCACCGGCCGCGGCGCCAAGCCCAAGGCCGGCCTCGTCGGCTTCAGCGTCTCCAACCTCCGCCTGCCCGGCGCCCTCCAGCCCTGGGAAAAGGAAAACGGCAAACCCGGCCGCATCGTCTCCGCCCTCGACATCATGCTCGAGGGCCCGCTCGGCGGCGCCGCCTTCAACAACGAGTTCGGCCGCCCCGCCATCAACGGCTACTTCCGCACCTTCGAGCAGCGCGTCCCGTCCGCCGGCGGCGGGGGCGGTGAGATCCGCGGCTACCACAAGCCCATCATGCTCGCCGGCGGCCTCGGCAACATCCGCGCCGACCACGTGCAGAAGGGCGCCATCCGCCCCGGCGACAAACTCGTCGTGCTCGGCGGACCCGCCATGCTCATCGGCCTCGGCGGCGGCGCCGCCAGCTCCATGGCCAGCGGCTCCGGCAGCGAGGACCTCGATTTCGCCAGCGTCCAGCGCGACAACGCCGAGATGGAACGCCGCTGCCAGGAGGTCATCGACCGCTGCTGGGCGCTCGGCGACGAGAACCCCATTTCCTTCATCCACGACGTCGGCGCCGGCGGTGTCTCCAACGCCCTGCCCGAGCTCGTCAACGACGGCGGCCGCGGCGGCAAATTCAACCTCCGCGCCCTGCCCAACGACGAGCCCGGCATGTCCCCGCTCGAGATCTGGTGCAACGAGTCGCAGGAGCGCTACGTCCTCGCCGTCCCCGCCGGCCGCATCGAGGTCTTCGCCGCCCTCTGCGCCCGCGAGCGCGCGCCCTTCGCCGTCGTCGGCGAGGCGACCGAGGAAAAGAAACTCGTCCTCGACGACCCCCACTTCGGCAACCGCCCCATCGACCTCCCGCTCGAAGTGCTGCTCGGCAAACCGCCGCGCATGCACCGCACCGACACCACGCGCGCCCGCCCGCAGCACCCGCTCGATCTCTCGCTGCTCACGCCGCCGCCCGCCGGTCCGAAGAAACCGTTTTCGCCCGCGACCGCCGTCGCGACCGAGCGCGCCGCCCTCGCCGAGGCCATCCGCCGCGTGCTATCGCACCCGACGGTCGCCGACAAAACCTTCCTCGTCGCCATCGGCGACCGCACGCTCGGCGGCCTGATCGTGCGCGACCAGATGGTCGGCCCCTGGCAGGTCCCCGTCGCCGACTGCGCCGTGACCGCCGCCGCGTTCGATGTCTGCACCGGCGAAGCGATGGCCATGGGCGAGCGCACGCCCGTCGCGGTCAACAACGCCGCCGCCTCCGCCCGCCTCGCCGTCGGCGAGGCCCTCACGAACCTCGCCGCCGCCCAGATCGGCGAGCTCGGCAAAGTGAACCTCAGCGCCAACTGGATGGCTGCCCCCGCACTCCCCGGCGACGGCGCCGACCTCTTCGCCGCCGTGCAGGCCGTCGGCATGGAACTGTGCCCCGCCCTCGGCTTCACGATCCCGGTCGGCAAGGACTCGATGAGCATGAGCACGGTCTGGAAAGACCGCGACACCGGCGCCGACAAGCGCGTGACCGCGCCCGTCTCGCTCATCGTCTCCGCCTTCGCCCCGGTGGCCGACATTCGCCGCTCGCTCACGCCGCAATTGCAGCACGGCTCGCAGCTCTCGGCTCTCAGCGCTCGGCCTCCCGGCGCACAACCCTCAACGCTCAACTCCCAACCGGAGCCGGACACCGTCCTGCTCCTGATCGACCTCGGCCGCGGCAAGAACCGCCTCGGCGGCTCCATCCTCGCGCAAACCGTTTCCCAGATGGGCGAGGCCACGCCCGACGTCGACCAGCCCAAGGACCTGAAGAATTTCTGGAACGCGATCCAGTTGCTCGGCCGCGAGCAGAAGCTCCTCGCCTACCACGATCGCTCCGACGGCGGCCTGCTCGCCACCGTCGTCGAGATGGCCTTCGCCGGCCACACCGGCGTCGATCTCGACCTGCCCGCCGGCCACGAGGTGTTCTCCACGCTCTTCGCCGAGGAGCTGGGTGCCGTGATCCAGATTCGCGCCGACGACCTCGACGACGTGTCGCTCGTCCTGCGCGAGCACGGCTTCAAGGCCTGCGCCACCCGCATCGGCACGCTCAACCGCACGCACACGTTCCGCATCACGCGCGGCGGCAAAGTGCTCTTCGAGGAAAACCTCTTCGCCCTCCGCGCGCTCTGGTCCGACGTCACCCGCCGCATCGCCGCGCTCCGCGACAACCCCGCCTGCGCCGAACAGGAACACGCGCTCCGCCTCGATCCGAAGAATCCGGGCATCACGCCGAAACTCACGTTCTCCCTCGGCAAAGGTGAAAGTTCCAAACTTGGAGGTGAGAGCAGCGGAGCAACCGCCGCGTCGGTCCTTCAACCTTCAACTTTCAACCTTCAACTCGCAAAACCGCGCATCGCGGTTTTGCGCGAGCAGGGCGTCAACGGCGAAGTCGAGATGGCCGCCGCCTTCACCCGCGCCGGCTTCCGCGCCGTCGACGTGCACATGACCGACATTCTGTCGGGCCGCATTTCGCTCCGCGATTTCCGCGGCCTCGCGGCCTGCGGCGGTTTCAGCTACGGCGACGTCCTCGGCGCCGGCGAAGGCTGGGCCAAGAGCATCCTGTTCAACGAGCGCGCCCGCGCCGAATTCGCGGCCTTCTTCGCCCGCGAGGACGCCTTCGCGCTCGGAGTCTGCAACGGCTGCCAGATGGTGAGCAACCTGAAGTCGATCATCCCCGGCGCGGAAGCTTGGCCGCGCTTCGTGCAGAACCAGAGCGAGCGTTACGAAGGCCGCTTCGTTTCCCTCAAGATCGAGAAAAGTCCGAGCGTGCTCTTCGCCGGCATGGAAGGCAGCGTCGTGCCGATCGCCGTCGCGCACGGCGAGGGTTTCACCGAGTTCGCCGACGCCAACGCCGCCGCCGCGTTCAGCACCTCGGGACTCGTCTCGGCGCGCTTCGTGGACAACCACCACGCGCCGACCGAGCACTACCCGCTCAACCCGAACGGCTCGCCCTTCGGCATGACGGCCCTCACGACGACCACGGGCCGCGTCACGATCATGATGCCGCACCCCGAGCGCGTCTTCCGCAGCCGCTGCATGAGCTGGAGCCCGGCCGACTGGGGCGAGGACTCCCCCTGGATGCAGCTCTTCTACAACGCCCGCGCGTGGGTGGGGTAGCCGAAATCGTCGCGACGCGTGCCGCGGGCTGAGCGCCGCCGCGACTTCGCCGGTTCGTCACCGTCGTTGCCACGCACCCTTCTGCGGCAGTGCGCGCCTCCGGCTCACCCTTCCCGCACCCGCGCCCGCAGGAACGTCACCACGTCCTGAAATTTCGCGCGGTTGGCCTCGTCGACGTCGCCCAGCGTTTCGTGCGCTTCGAGCACGAGGCGCGCGTTCTCGATCTCGCTGAGTTTTTTGCAGTCCAGCGCCGTCTGGCAGGCCTGCGCGTTCACCGCTCCGTCGCCCATGTCGATCGTCAGCAAGCGAT
>JBILLY010000579.1:0-3888 GCA_044375835.1 Opitutaceae bacterium | reverse complement strand
CCCCGGCGAGCCGCCCCGCCCTCCCCTCTCAAATCGAAAATCCGAAATCCCGAATCGAAAATTTCCCCGCCATGGCCCTCCTCTCCGAATCCGAAGCCCGCGCCCTCCTCCAAAAAACCCTCGGCCTCGCCAAAGCCGACGCCTGCCAGGTCACCCTCACCGGCGCCCGCCGCGGCAACCTCCGCTTCGCCCGCAACACCGTCTCCACCAGCGGCGGCTCCGATACCCTCAGCCTCGGCATCACCTGCAGCTTCGGCCCCAAGAGCGGCTTCGCCACCGTCAACGAATTCGACGACGCCTCCCTCGCCCGCGCCGTCCGCAAGGCCGAGGAGCTCGCCCGCCTCTCCCCCGACAACCCCGAGCACATGGACCTCGTCGGCCCCCAGACCTACCTCGACCCCAAGTCCTACTTCGAGTCCACCGCCAAGCTCACGCAGGAGGACCGCGTGCGCTCCGCCGCCGCCAGCATCAAGATCTGTCGCGACAAAAAACTCACCGCCGCCGGCTACCTCAGCGATTCCGCCGGCTTCTCCGCCCTCGCCAATTCCCGCGGCCTCTTCGGCTACCAGCGCGCCACCGAGGTCGACTTCACCGTCACCGCCCGCACCGAGGACGGCCGCGGCTCCGGCTACGGCATCGCCGATTTCGACGACGCCGCCCGCCTCGACACCGCCGCCATCACCGCGGTCGCCGCCCGCAAGGCCGAACTCTCCCAAAACGCCCGCGCCATCGAGCCCGGCAAATACACCGTCATCCTCGAGCCCGTCGCCGCCGCCACCCTCCTCGGCAACATGCTCGCCGCCATGAACGCCCGCGCCACCGACGAGGGCCGCACCTTCCTCAGCAAAGCCGGCGGCGGCACCCGCGTCGGCGAGAAACTCATGGACGAACGCGTCCACCTCTACTCCGACCCGATGAGCGCCGACCTGCCCGGCCGCAAATGGAGCGGCGACGGCAGCGCCCAGCACCGCGTCGACTGGATCCAGGGCGGCGTCGTCAGGAATCTCGCCTACTCCCGCTACTGGGCCCGCAAGAAAGGCCTCGACGAAAACAAAGTCGCCCTCGGCGGCGCCGGCGGCGGCGGTCGCGGCGGCGGCGGCGGGCCGGGCGCCATCATGGCCGGCACCGATGCCTCCCTCGACACCCTCGTCAAAGGCGTCAAACGCGGCGTCCTCGTCACCAACCTCTGGTATATCCGCCTCGTGGATGCGCAGACGCTGCTCTACACCGGCCTCACCCGCGACGGCACGTTCTACGTCGAGAACGGCGAGATCAAATACCCGGTGAAGAACTTCCGCTTCAACGAGAGCCCGGTGATCATGCTCAACAACCTCGAGGCCCTCGGCCGCCCCGTGCGCGTCAACAACAGCCTCATCCCGTCGATGGTGCTCCGCGACTTCACCTTCTCCAGCCTCTCCGACGCCGTCTGATCCTCTCCCCCGGACACGCCGCGGACCGGCCGGCCGCCATCCGCGCGGCCATTTTTTCAGTCTGCTCCGTGTGTTCCGCGGACCCTTCGTCCCTTCCAACCTCCCTTCGATGAATCGCCGCTTTTTCCTCCAGACCTCCGGCGCCGCCGCCGGCACGCTCCTGCTCCCCCAGTGGACCCGGGCGGCCGCCGCCCTCGCCGAGAAAGATCCGATCTCCGTCGCGCAGAAAAAGAAACTCGCCGACACCGCCCTCAACGCCGCCACCAAGGCCGGCGCCACCTACGCCGACGTCCGCATCGGCCGCTACCTCAACCAGGGCATCTCCACCCGCGAGGACAAGGTCCAGGGCGTCTCCTCCACCGAGAGCTACGGCGCCGGCGTCCGCGTCATCGCCGGCGGCGCCTGGGGCTTCATGGCCGTCGACCGGATCACGCCGGAGTCGATCGCCCGCGCCGCCACCGAGGCCGTCGCCATCGCCCAGGCCAACGCCCGCCTCCAGACCGAGCCCGTCCGCCTCGCCCCGCAAAAGGGCGTCGGCGAAGTCGCGTGGCGCACGCCGATCAGGCAAAACGGCTTCGCCGTCCCGCTCGCCGCCAAGGTGGAACTCCTCCTCGCCGCCAACGCCGCCGCCCAGAAGGCCGGCGCCACCTTCGTCAATTCCCAGCTCTTCCTCGTCAACGAGCAGAAGTATTTCGCCAGCACCGACGGCTCCTACATAGACCAGGATATCCACCGCATCTGGCCGACGTTCACCGTCACCGTCACCGACCCGAAGACCGGCCGCTTCCAGACCCGCCGCTCCATCAGCGCGCCCAGCGGCCGCGGCTACGAATACCTGGACGCCTCGCCCGCCGGCAAATTGCCCGCCGTCCCCGGCGGCACCGTCCGCTACACCTCCTCCTACGACCTGATCGAGGACGCCACGCTGTCGGCCGAGCAGGCTCGCGCCAAACTCACCGCCAAATCCGTCGTCGCCGGCCAATACGACCTCGTCCTCGACCCGTCCCACCTCTGGCTGACCATCCACGAGTCCGTCGGCCACCCCACGGAGCTCGACCGCGTCCTCGGCTACGAGGCCAACTTCGCCGGCACCTCGTTCGCCACCCTCGACAAGTGGGAGTCCAAGAAATTCCAATACGGCGCTCCCCGGGTCAACCTCGTCGCCGACAAGACCGAGCCCGGCTCGCTCGGCTGCGTCGGCTACGACGACGAGGGCGTGCCCACCAAGGCCTGGCCGATCGTCAAGGACGGCATTTTGGTCGACTACCAGAAGACCCGCGACCAGGCCCACATCCTCGGCCAGACCGCCAGCGACGGCTGCAGCTACTCCCAGCACTGGTCCGACGTGCAGTTCCAGCGCATGCCCAACGTCTCGCTCCAGCCCGGCAAATCGCCCCTCACGCCGACGGAGATGATCAAGCAGGTCGAACGCGGCATCTACATCGTCGGCGACGGCTCCTTCTCCATCGACCAGCAGCGCTACAACTTCCAGTTCGGCGGCCAGCTCTTCTACGAGATCAAGGACGGCGCCATCGTCGGCATGCTCCGCGACGTCGCCTACCAGTCCAATACCCAGGAATTCTGGAACGCCTGCTCCGCCATCTGCGACGAGCGCGACTACGCCCTCGGCGGCGCCTTCAACGACGGCAAGGGCCAGCCCGCCCAGAGCAGCGCCGTCTCCCACGGCAGCGCCACCGCCCGCTTCGACAAGATCAACGTCCTCAACACCGGCCGCCGCATCTGATGGCCCCGACCGCCGGATGAGCCGCCCCGACTTCGTCTTTTCCCGCCTCCAATACGACTCGGGCGACTGGGACCTCGTCGACCCGCGCATGCCCGCCAACCTCCTCGACTCGATCGTCGCCTACACGACGATCTCGGTCGACCCGCGCGAGGCCGTCGTCTCGCTCGCCAGCCCCGCGCTCTTCGACGCCGCCTTCGTCTACCTCAGCGGCCACAAGCTCGTGCAGTTCGGCGACCGCGAGCGCGCGAATTTCGAGACCTACGTCCGCCGTGGCGGCTTCGTCTTCGTCGACGACTGCAACCACGACATCGACGGCCTCTTCGCCAAATCCTTCGAAGCCCAGATGGCCGCCATCTTCGGCCCGGCCGCGTTGAAAAAGATCCCCAACGACCACCCGCTCTACCGCGCCTGCTTCAAGTTCGACGGCCCGCCGACGACTTCCTTCGAACTCAACGGCTGGGGCGACGACCTCGTCCACGACTACCTCAAAGCCATCGAGATCGATGGCCGCCTCGCCGTCCTCTACAGCAACAAGGACTACGGCTGCGAATGGGACTACGACTTCCGCAACAAACGCTTCCTCGCGGAGGACAACACCAAGTTCGGCGTCAACATCGTCACCTACTCCCTCGGCCTCTGATCCCGCCCCAGGTAGGGGCGGCTCGCCGAGCCGCCCTGGGTTGCAGCTCACTCGCCACACCTCCTCCTCCGAGT
>JBILLY010000023.1:0-15592 GCA_044375835.1 Opitutaceae bacterium | reverse complement strand
CCTCCCGCACGGTATGGATGCTCTGGGCGCAGTATTTCTTCATGTCCTATGCGTGGTATTTTTACATCACGTGGTTTCCCACTTATCTGAGGGAGCAGTTCCCCGGCATCGCTGACATCCAGCGTGCCCTGCTGGCCTGCGTCCCGCTCTTCTTCGGCGGCATCGGCTCCCTGCTGGCGGGCCTGCTGTCGGCGCGGTTGGATACTTGGCTCGGCAGTATCGCCCGCACGCGCCGCTGGCTCGGAGTGCTGGGCATGGGTGCGGCGGGCGTGATGCTGATCGTCTCGATCCAACTCCACAACCCCGTGGCCTCCGTGCTGGCCATCGGCCTCGCGGCTTTGTGCAGCGATCTCGCCATGCCGGCGGCTTGGGGTGCGTGCATGGATATCGGCGGACGCCACACGGGCGCACTCTCCGGCAGCATGAACATGATGGGAAATGCCGGCGGAGCCATCGCGCCGATGGTCGTGCCCCTCGTCCTAGCCGCCACGAACAACAATTGGACGATCAACATGGGCCTCTTCGCGCTCAGTTACTTCCTCGGTGCCATCTGCTGGGCCTTCATCAACTCCGACGAGCGCCTGCACGAATAACTCTTCACCCCTTCCCTGCTTCACCCCATGAACCCATCCCCATCCACCGCCACCTCCCGTCGTTCCTTCCTCACCACGCTCGGCACGCTGGCGGCCACTCCGTTCACGCTGGCAGCCGCTCCGTTGTTGGCCCGCGATTTCGGTCCGGGCGCCGCACCGGTGCGTTATCCCGAGCCGGATGTCGTCGCGCTCGATAAGGCCTTCGAGAAATACAAAATCCCCATGTCGCCCATCGAGCGGCTGCACACCGGCATGTATTGGGCGGAGGGTCCGGCGTGGAGCGGCTGGGGAAACTACCTCGTGTGGAGCGATATTCCCAATGATGTGCAGCACCGCTGGCTGCAGGACGACGGCCGCGTGACCGTCCTGCGCAAACCCGCCGGCCACAGCAACGGCAACACCTTCGACCGCTCCGGCCGGCAGATTTCCTTCGAGCACGGCAACCGCCGCGTCGTGCGCTACGAACCCGACAACACGGTCACCGTCCTTGCCGACAAATTCAACGGCAAACCGTTCAACGCCCCCAACGACGGCTCCGGACACCCCGACGGCAGCCTCTGGTTCACCGATCCCGGTTACGGCAGCCTCGGAAATTTCGAGGGGCATAAGGGAGAGCTGTTTCTGAAAGAGGCCGTCTACCGCATCGATCCCAGCGGCAAGGTCGAGAAAGTCACCGACGAGATTTTCAAACCGAACGGCCTGTGTTTTTCGCCCGACTACAAGAAGGTCTACATCGCCGACACCGGTGCGAGTCACTACCCGGATGCGCCGAAGAACATCAAGGTTTGGGACGTCGACGGGACCAAATTGAAGAACGGCCGCGAGTTCACCTCGATGAAGATGAACCTGAACGGCAAAGAAGTCGCCGGGCTCGCCGATGGCATCCGTTGCGACAAAGACGGCAACATTTGGGCCAGCGCCGGCTGGGTGGGCGCGGGCTACGACGGCGTGCATATCTTCTCACCCGACGGCAAACGCATTGGCCAGGTGCTGCTGCCGGAGATCTGCAGCAACGTCTGCTTCGGTGGCCCGCGCCGCAACCGCCTCTTCATGACCGGCAGCCGCTCGCTCTACGCCGTCCACAGCGAGGCACTCGGCGCGCATTGGTGCTGAACCGCCACTCCGCCGCGCGACCACGTCATCGCTCCGTCACCCCACCACTCCGTGAAACCTCTTGTTCCCATCCTGACTGCCTTGGGCCTCCTCGCCGCCCATTCCCACGCCGACGTGAGCAAAGACAACTTCGGCACCACTCGCGACGGCGGGTCCGTCGAGCGCTACACGCTGAAGAACAAGCGGGGCCTCGTCGCCAAGATCATCACGCTCGGCGGTATCATCTCCGAACTGCACGTGCCCGACCGCGCGGGCAAGTTCGCCGACATCGCGCTCGGCTTTGACACTCTCGCGGAATACGAAGAGCACAACGGTGCTGTGTATTTCGGCTGCATCACCGGGCGCGTGGCCAATCGCATCGCGGGAGCCAAGTTCGATCTCGACGGCAGATCCTATCGGTTGGACCCGCATCCGAAGACCAGCTTCCACCTTCACGGTGGCGTGAAGGGTTTCAGCAAAGTCATCTGGAGCGCGAAGGTTATCACCGACGCTCGCGGACCCGCTTTGCGCCTGACCTACCTCAGCAAGGACGACGACCAGGGCTTCCCCGGCAACCTCGATACCAATGTAACCTATGTGCTCACGGAGGACGGCGCTCTTGTCATCGAGTATGAGGCCAAGACCGACAAAGCCACGCCCATCAACCTCACCAATCACACTTACTTCAACCTCGCTGGCGCCGGCAGCGGCACCGTGCTCGACCATCGGCTGACCTTGCAAGCGAAGCACTATCTCGAAACCGATGCCGACATGTTGCCCACGGGAAAAATGCTGCCCGTCGCCGGCACCGCATTCGATTTCACCCAAGGCGAAGTTGTCGGACGCCGCCGCGACCAAATTTCCATCGGCGGCTACGACCACGCCTTCGTCCTCGCCGACCAACCGAGGCCCAAGCCCGTCCTCGCCGCTGAGGTGTATGAACCCAAGAGCGGTCGCGTGATGCAAGTCCTCACCGACCAGCCCGGCGTGCAGCTCTATACCGCCACCTACACCACGCCGCTCAAAGGCAAAAACGGCACGAGTTATGACCGTTTCCACGGCCTCTGCCTGGAGACGCAGCATCATCCGGATTCAGTGCATCACGCCGAGTTCCCCACGACCATTCTCCGCCCCGGACAGTCTTATCGCACCACCACCATTCACCGCTTTACCACGCGCTGAGGGCGTGAACTTTTGTTGATGAGCAACTCAACCCTCGCGGCCCAACTCCAACACCTGCTTCCGCGCGGGCGCGTGCTGGCTGCGCCCGCACAGCTCGCGGGCTATGCGGCCGATGCGCTCGGCTACAAGAGCTACCGGCCGGATGCGGTGGTGATTCCCGCGGATGCGGAGGAACTCGTCGCAATCATGAAAGGTGCGCGGCAGCTCGGCGTGCCGGTGATTCTGCGCGGCGCGGGCACTTCGCTTTCGGGCGGGCCGGTCGCGGCGCAGGGCGGCGTGATCGTTCACACCTCGGCTTTGAAGCGCATCCGCCAAATCAGCGTGGGCGGCTTTTGGTGCGAGGTGGAATGCGGCGTGGCGCTCAATGACCTCGATGCCGCGCTGAAACCGCATGGCGTGTTTTATCCGCCGGACCCATCGAGCGGACCGGTCTGCACGCTCGGCGGCAATGTCGCGTCCAACGCGGGCGGCGCGCACTGTTTCCGCTACGGCGTGACGAGCAACTACGTGCTCGGCGTCGAGGTGATTCTGCTCGATGGCAGCGTGCATCGCTTCGGCGGCCCGGCCGGCGGGCGCGGCGCGTGGCGCGAGGATTGGAAGCGTTTCATGATTGGTTCCGAAGGCACGCTCGGCGCCTTCACGCGCTTCTGGCTGCGCTTGCTGCCGCTGCCGGAGAAAGTGTGGACCTTCCGTGCGACCTATCCCGACCTGCGCTCGATCGAGGCCGCAATTCACGCGCTCGTGGCGCACTCGTCGTATCCCGCCGCCATCGAGATGCTCGACCCGCGCGGCGTGGCGATGGTCGAGAGCAGCCAAATGGCGGTCGGGCTGCCCAAGGGGTCGTTCATGTTGCTGACGGAAATTGATGGCCCGGCCGCGCTGGTGGATGCGCGGGTCGAGCCGGTCGCGGAATTGCTGCGCCGCGCGGGATCGGGCGACGTCACCTGCAGCGCGGAGGACGTGATGCGGCAAAAGCTCTGGAAGGCGCGCAAGGCCGCCGGCGGTCTGCTCGGCCAGCTCAGTCCCGATTACGTCGTGCAGGATGCGGTTATTCCCAAGCGCACGCTCGCCGAGATCCTGCAACTGGTCTATGACGAAGCGGACGCGGCGGGCATCCGCGCGGTGAATGTCTTCCACGCGGGTGACGGGAATCTGCATCCGAACTTCCTCTTCGACTCACGCGTGCCCGGCGAACTGGAGAAGATCGAACTCATCAGCGAACGGCTGATGCGGCGCGTCATAGATGTCGGCGGCACGCTCAGCGGCGAACACGGCATCGGCAACGACAAGGCCGCTTACATGCCGCTCGTCTTCGGCCCTGACTCGATGCGTCTGCAATGGGCGGTGCCCGCCGCCTTCAATCCCACGCACCAGCTCAATCCGCTGAAGGTCTTCGGCAATCGCCGCTTCGCCGCATGAAGACCATCGCGCCTCTGCCGGACGAGCGCCTGTTCACTCCTTTCCTGGATGCGGTGGATGGCACGCTGTGTCTGCCGGCCAGTGCGACCGCCGCGGACATTCACGCGCAAGCCACGGCGCATCGCTTGCGCTTCCCGCTCATCCTCGATGCGGGTGCCACGCTGCGCGATCAAGTCGCCGCCGCCACGCACGCGCCGGCTTCATGCCGCTTCGGGCCGTATTGCGACAACATCCTAGGCATCAACTGGCGTCTGCCCGGCGGGCGCATCGCGCGTATCGGCGAGCGCGTGGTGAAGACGACCACCGGCTACGATTGGCTTCGCTTCCTCCTGCATAGCGGCCGGCGCTTCGGCGAGCCCGTGGACTACGTGCTGCGGCTGCGCCCCGACTCCGGCTTCAACCTCGCGGCGCGCTTCGACGGCGACACCGCGGCGCTCCGCGACTGCGTGAGCCGGCTCCTGCACAGCGGTTGGATGCACTGGTGGGACGCCGTCGACTTCATCGCGGAAGGCGCCGCCGTTTCCGTGCGCGTGGCGATTCACTGCCCGCCCGACGAAGCGCGGATTTTCGCGGAGCAACTCACCCTCATCGCCACCGAGGCTCGCGCCCGGCTCACGCTGCAACACGACGCGTCGCCATCGTTCGATGGCCTGCCGGATGTGGTTATCAAGACCACGCCCGACCGCGCCATCGGCCTCGCCAGTGAACTCGCCCGCGACGCGGCCCGCTGCGCGGCGCTGGTTTACAACGGCGTCGTCCACGTTCACCTCGGCGCCGGAAAAGACCTGGCCGAACGCGCCCACACGCTCATGCAGCCGCACATCGGAGAGCTTCACGCACTCGGCGGCGACTGGCACTCGCGCTGGCTGCCCGAGACGCCGCCAACCGTCACCGAATCGCGGTGGATCGAAACGTTGGAACAAGCCATTCATGGACCCTAAGCCCGCCTTGCCCGACCCTTTCTCGAATTGCACGCACTGCGGCTTCTGCCTCGCCGTGTGTCCGACTTACAAGCTCACGGGCGACGAGAACAACTCGCCGCGCGGACGCCTGCGCTTGTGGAGCGAAGAAGCCGCCGGGCGACTGCCCGCGGACAAGTGGACGGACTTTTACACCGCCGAATGCGTCGGCTGCCTCGCGTGCGAAACGGCGTGTCCGGCGCACGTGCCGTATGGGGCGCTTTTCGAGCACACGCGGCACGACCACGTCGCCGAGGGGCGCTTCAAACCTTCGCTCGCGCTGCGACTCGCCGCCGCGGCGGTGTCGCGGCCCGCGTGGTTCAATCTCGTGCTGCTGCCCGCGCGCCTCCTGCGTCGCCTCGGCCTGCCGCTGCATCGCTTTTTTTTCAAAGGCCGACCCGCCGCGCTGCAAAGCACCGCCGCCTACACGCGCGAACTCATGCAGCGACATCGGCCCACCGGGCCGCGCGTCGCGTTTCTTACCGGATGCCTCATGGAAGCAGCGTTCCGCGAAATCAATTTCGCCACCGTGCGCGTGCTCATCGAGAACAACGTGCAGGTCGTCATCCCCGAGAGCCAGACCTGCTGCGGCGCCTTTCAGGAGCACACCGGTCTCGATGGCGTGGCTGCGCTGCACGGGCAAAACCGCCACGCCTTTCTCCCGCTCGAGGTCGAGGCCGTCGTGAGCAACTCCTCCGGCTGCGGCTACGCACTCGGCAAGGCGCTGGCTCCCGACCGCCCGGTGCGCGACGTGCTCGCTTTTCTCGGCGAACTCGGCCCCGTGCGGCGCGAGCGCCACGGCAGCACCGCGCGCCTGTATGTCGATCTGCCCTGCCACCTCGTGCATGGGCAAAAGCTCGCCGGCATCCCTACCAACGTCCTCGACGCCACCGGCCACCGCTGGGAACTCGCCCCGAACGCCCGGGACTGCTGCGGCTCAGGCGGCGTTTACAATTTCCAAAAGCCCGGGAACGCCCGCGCCATCCTCGCCGGCAAGTCCGCCTTTCTCAACGAAGCCGAAGGCGCCCCCGTCATCCTCGGCACCGCCAATCACGTCTGCATGATGCAGTGGCACTCCGCCGGTGCCGGCGGCCTCGTCACGCGTTCCTACGAAGTGAAACACATCATCCAGCTCCTCGACCCGGGCGCGGACTTCGCGATTCGGCGAAGCGCTCCGCCTGCTTCCGCCATCAGCATGACTTGACCAAGAAAGCAGTGTGGTATGACCTCTGACCACCCCCTCGCTATTGTGAACCAAATCGACCTCAAAAATCGCGCCGCCATCGTCACCGGAGGCGCCCGCGGCATTGGCCGCGCCATCGCGGAACGTCTCCTCGCCTCGGGGGCCAAGGTCTCGCTCTGGGACGTCGACGCCGCCGCGCTGGCCACGGCGGCGAGCGAATTGGCGGGCGCCGGCACGGTGCACACCGAGACGGTAAATCTCGCCGACTTCGCCTCGGTGCAAGCCGTCGCCGGGGCGACGGCGGCGGCATTCGGCCGGCTCGATATCCTCGTGAACAACGCGGGGATCACCGGCGGCAACGCCAAGACCTGGGAACTCGATCCCTCCGACTGGCGCCGCGTGATGGACGTGAATCTCAACGGTCCCTTCTACTGCTGCCACGCCGTCGTGCCGCACCTGCTGAAGAATGGCGACGGACGCATCGTCAACATCGCCTCCATCGCGGGCAAGGAAGGCAACCCCAACGCCGCGCACTACAGCGCCTCGAAGGCCGGAGTCATCGCGCTCACGAAGTCGCTGGGCAAGGAACTCGCCACCGCGAACATCGCCGTCAACGCGGTCACACCCGCGGTCATTGCCACGGACATCCTCCAGCAGATGCAGCAATCGCACATCGACTATATGCTCTCGAAGATCCCGATGGGGCGCTTCGGAAAAAAAGAAGAAGCCGCCGCACTCGTCGCGTGGCTCTGCTCCGAGGACTGTTCCTTCACAACTGGCGCCATCTTTGATCTCTCCGGCGGGCGCGCGACGTATTGACCCAATCTTCCCTTCTTCGATGAACATCACCGCCCTTGAACGTCCCGGCTCTCTGGTTGAACGCGTCTGCCAGCAGCTCGCCGAAATCATCCGCGACGGCAACGCCGACGAGGAGCGCTGGCTGCCCGGCGAACGCTCGCTGGCCGAAAAACTCGGCGTCAGCCGCACCGTCGTGCGCGAGGCCACCAAGCGCCTCGAACAGCAGGGCATGTTGGAGATCCAGCACGGTAACGGCATCAAGGTCGTGGACCGGCTGCATCGTCCGCTCAACGACTCGCTGACGTTGCTCATCCCGGACATGGCCGACCGGCTCCAGCAGCTCAATGACGCCCGCCTCTCCATTGAACCCGATGCCGCCGCCTTCGCCGCACAGCGAGCCACCAGGGAGCAAATCCGCACCTTGCGGCGCATCCACACCCAGTTGGAAAAGGCCGCCGACGGCCCTGGCGCCATCGAGATCTTCCGCCTCATCCTCGACTCGCTCGCCGACCTCGGCATCGCCAGCCGCCTGCGCACCATCGGCCGCATCGGCAAGAAGGACGCCGTCGAGCACCACGCGCAGGTTCTCGCTGGCATCGAGCGCCATGATCCCGCCGCCGCGAGCGAAGCGATGCGAATGCACATCCGCGCTGCCGGCGCGGACATGGACCTCCCGTCGCTCAAGACCCGGGGGAGCACCAGGTAGCCGATGAAGTCGTTCGCCATCGCCTCGGCGGCCTGTTTTGGCCTCGTCTTGTCGGCCCAAGCCGAGGAGCGCTACCTGCTCGCGGCGGACACGCAGGTCATCGAGATCGACCGCTCCGGCAGAGTCACCGCTTTGCTGAAGCATCCGGGCCACGGCGGAATTTACGATGCCGCGCGGCTGCCGGATGGCGGCATTGCCTATGCGCACCGGGGCGGCTTGGCGGTGTTTGATGCGGAGAAGAAGCTCGTCCTGGAGCACAAGGCCCGTGCGGGCGAAAAAGGCGCGGAAGCCAACAGCGTGGCGGTGCTCGAAGGCGGAAAGAAGTTCGCGCTCATGGACAGTGGCGTGAATCAGATCCGCATCGTCGATCGCGCTGGCGCGGTGGTGAGCGAGACGCCGCTGCCCGATCTCAGAGACGATCGGGTGCACTTCCGCTATCGCATGATCCGCGAGGTTCCGGGCGCGAATGCCTTCTGGGTCGGGCAATACGCGCGCAAAACGGTGTTGAAGGTGGAGACGGCGACGGGGCGGGTGTTGCAGACGATCCCCCTCGATCCGCTGCTCAAGTCGTCACTCACCGTGAAGAAGGCTTTTGCCGTTTTGCCGGCCAAGGACGGCTCGCTGTGGGTAGCCACGTCCACGGGTGGCCAATTGCTGCATCTCGATGCGGAGGGGAAAAAGCTCGGCGGTTGGAGCATCGAGGACCTTGGCCTGAAATGCCTCTTCCTCCTCGGGATGGCGCAACGCGCCAATGGCAACCTGCTCGTCGCTTGCGGTGACTATCACCTGCGGAACGCCGACGAGGGACGCGACCTGCTGGCGGAGATCGATCCGACCGGGAAAGTCGTGTGGAGGCTCACGCGGGAACAGCTGGTGGACCAAATCGAGGGTATGGTCGAAAAGACGACCGGCTTGGAGGAGATGCGCATCACGAACGTCCAGGTGTTGGATGTGCCCGCTTCGAAGTCGGTGAGCGCGGGTCCGATCCATGCTTTCGTCACGAAACACTGCATCGACTGCCATGACGATAGCATCTCGAAGGGCGACTTCGACATCACGGCGCTCGCCCTCCGGCTCGATGACGCGGGCAATCGCGCGCGGTGGGCGCGGGTTCTCGACCTCGTCGGGCAGGGCGAAATGCCGCCGCCGGAGGAGCCGGAGGTCGGCGCGGAGGAGCGGAAGCAGTTTGTCGCGCAGCTCGGCGCGGAGCTCCTGAAGGCTTCGCAGGCGGAGGTGGCGAAGAACGGGCGCGGTCCCGTGCGGCGGCTCACGCGGGTGGAGTTTGAAAACAATCTGCGCGTGCTGCTGAAGCTGCCGCAGCTCGACATCCGCGACAAGGTTCCCGCCGATCGCGATGCGCATGGATTCACCAAAGTGTCGGCGCTGCTAGATGTGTCGCGGGTGCAGCTCGACGCCTATCTCGATGCCGCGGAGACCGCGCTGCGCCAGGCGATGGCGGACGACAAGCCGCCGGCAGCGCCGGTGACGCGGCGATTCACGGGCACGGACCTTTTTCCGTCGTTCGACACCTTCGGCGGGCGCGAGGCGATGTTCTTCGCGCGGGATGGCCGCGCGGTGTCTCTCGGCGCGAAAGAATTCACGGCGATGACGCCCGAGCAGCGGCGCGATCCCACGCTGGAGCTGGCACTCTTTCGCTCTGCGACGTGGCCCTACTTCGGCTATCCGCGTGGCTTCCGGGCAAAGGAGAGCGGCGCGTATCGCGTGCGCTTCCGCGGTCGCGCCGTGCGGCAGGTGCCGGACTTCCGTCTCGTGCCCGCGCATGCGCCGATTGCGATGAGCTTTCGCGCGCGGCAACCTTCGGGGGCGGACGTCTCCGGCGATGTGCGCGAGACCGGCGGCTGGATGGATTTGCAGCCAGAGGCGCGGGACTTTGAAACGACGATCCAGCTCAAGGCAGGCGAGACTTTTGAATACAGTCCGCTGGGTCTGCCGGTGCCGTTCATCCGCACGGACGGCGGCTTCTATTACGACTATCCGCCCATGCCGCCGGAGGGTCATCGGGGCGTGGCGATCCAGTGGCTCGAAGTCACCGGGCCGCTGCGCGAGCCGGAGTGGCCGCCGCAGTCGCATCGCGTGCTGTTCGACGATGTCTCGCTGGCGCGTGGCACCGCGGCGGATGCAGAGCGGTTGTTCCGCCGCTTTGCCGCGCAGGCTGCGCTGCGACCGATGAGCGAGCAGGCGCACGAGCCATTCCTGAGACTCATCCGCGCCAAGCTCGCCGGTGGAGCCACATTTTCCGATGCGATGCTCGCAGGCTATCAGGCCCTGCTGTGCTCTTCGCACAGCCTCTATCTCACCGAGCCGCAAAAAGAGTCCGCTGACGCTCATTTCGCTATCGCGAACCGGCTATCGCATTTCATCTGGAACTCGCGCCCGGACGACGAACTCGCCCAACTCGCGCGAGCAGGTCGTCTGCGTGATGCATCGGTGCTGCGGGCGCAAACCGAACGCCTCATCGCCGACTCGCGCTTCGAGGAGTTTGTCGGCACTTTCGCCGATGAATGGCTCGACCTGCGCAAACTGCGCCGCGACATCCCGGACGAGCGCCTGTATCCCGAGTATCGTCGGGATGACTATCTCGTGGATTCGATGGAGCACGAGACGCGCGCCTTTCTCCGCACCATGGTGCGCGAGAATCTGCCTGCCGGCACGGCCATCGCCGCCGACTTCACTTTTGTGAACGACCGCCTCGCCGCGCACTACGACTTGCCGCGCGTGAGCGGCTCCGCGATGCAGCGGGTGGCTTTGCCAAAGGGCAGCCCGTTTGGCGGGCTCATCACGCAGGCTGCGCTGATGAAGCACACCGCCAACGGCACCACGACCTCGCCCGTGATGCGCGGGGTGTGGATCATGGAAAAGTTGATGGGCCAGCCACCGCCACCGCCACCGAAAAGCGTGCCCGCCGTGGAGCCGGACATCCGCGGCGCCACCACCATCCGCGAGCTGCTGGCGAAACACACAAACACAAAGAACTGCGCGAGCTGTCACGCGAAGTTTGATCCGGTCGGGTTTGCGCTGGAGAACTTCGACGTGATGGGCGCGTGGCGGGACCGTTATCGCGGTATGGAGAAGGGCGAAAAAATCACCGGCATTGATCCCGCCGGGCATCCTTACACCTACTTCGTCGGCCATCCCGTGGACGCGTCCGGCAAACTGCCGACGGGCGAGACCTTCCGCGACATCCACGAGATGAAGCGACTCCTCGCCGCCAACCCGCGGCAGCTCGCGCGCAACCTTCTCCAGCACCTCGTGCTCCACGCCACCGGCACGCCTGTCGGCTTCGCAGACCGCGCGGAGGTCGAGTCCATGCTCGATGCGTGTGAGGCGGAGGGATTTCGCGTGCGCGACCTCGTTCACACGCTGGTGCGGAGCCGCATTTTCCTCGGTTCGCAGACTTCAGAATGAACACACCGCACATCTCCACTCCCATCCCCCGCCGCCGCTTCCTGCGCGGCCTCGGCGTCACCCTTGCCCTGCCTGCGCTGGAGAGCATGACGCCCGTGTTCGCCCGCGCCGCCGCGCCAACGTCACCAAGGCGAATGCTGCTCATCTCCAATAATCTCGGAGTGCTGCCGCAGCGCTTCTTTCCGAAAGACCAAGGCGCCGGCTACACGCTCTCGCCGTATTTGCAGGAACTCGCCGCATTTCGGAACGACTTCACGATCTTCAGCGGCCTGTCTCATCCTGCCGTCACCGGCGGACACAGCACGGAGAATTGTTTCCTCACTGCCGCGCGCGATCCCACGCGCAGCGGCTTCCGCAACAGCATCTCGCTCGATCAATTCGCGATGGAGAAACTCGGCCAGCAGACACGGTTTCCGACGCTCAACCTCGGCGTGAACATCGACCAAGCGAACCGCAGCCTCTCCTGGACCCGCGACGGAGTGCTTCTTCCCGCCGAAGACAGTCCGGCAGCCTTGTTCCGGAAAATGTTCATCCAAGGCGATGCGAAGGACGTCGAGCTGCGGCTGAAACGTCTGCGGGAGCGCGGCAGCGTGCTCGATGTGCTTCGTGACGATGTGCGGGGCTTCGAGCGCGAGCTTGGCGCGGCGGACCGTTCGCGGCTCAGCCAGTATCTGACCTCCGTGCGCGAGTTGGAGGAACGCCTCGCGGTCTCTGGCGAGTGGGAGCAAAAGGCCAAACCTTCCACCCAGGCCACCGAGCCCAAGGACATCGCCGACAAGGCCCGTTTCTTTCCCAAGATCCAGCTTATGCTCGACATGGCGCGCCTCGCCTTCGAGACGGACTCCACGCGCATCATCACGCTTATGGTGGACGGCTTCGCCACGCCCGTCTTCGAGATCGATGAGCAGCAACGCACCCGCGACGGCTACCACAATCTCAGCCACCACGGTCAGTCGAAGGAGAAACTCTCCGAACTAGAGAAAGTCGACCTCCAGCAGATGCGCCACCTGCGCGATCTCTTCTCCGCGCTCGCGGCCACCGTCACCACCGACGGTGCCCGCCTGCTCGATCAGACGATGGTCCTCTACGGCAGCAACCTCGGCGATGCCAACGTCCACAACTGCACGAACCTACCCATCCTTCTCGCTGGCGGCGGATTCAGACACGGCCAGCACCTCGGTTTCAAACGCGACGACAACAAGCCGTTGAGCAATCTTTTCGTTTCCATGCTACAAAATATGGGAATCGAATCAGACACCTTTGGCAGCAGCACCGGCACTCTCGCTGGTTTGCAGAGACTCTGAACTTGCGAAGAGAGTATAATCGCGACGCGGTGTAGCCGTCGTTCAAATTTTCAGAAACCACGGGGCCGAGATTGCGAGACTCCCGCGACGTTTCTGCGCCCGCGTTCGCCGGGCCTCACGGCCGTCGCCCGCAGGGCGCGGCATTTGTCGCCGCAACCTCATCAAGCGCTCATGTCTCCCTTCCGGATGGAGTTATTGTCACCCACGGGTCGTAATCTGGCTTGCGCCCGAAACGCGTGGCCAACAGCTCCCGCCCTGACATTGCATTCAGCTTCGAGCGCACCTTCGCATCAGACGACGCGTCCGCTGAATCCGTTTCCCACATGCAACCCACTCCTCCCCTTCCATTCGCATTTCCCTCCACGCCGCAACGTCCGAACGTGCAAGTCGTGCGCTGGGGCATCATCGGGTGCGGCGACGTGACCGAGGTCAAAAGCGGTCCGGGTTTCCACCATGCCGAACGCTCGCGCCTAGTCGCAGTCATGCGCCGCAACCGCGAACTTGCAGCCGACTATGCGCGGCGTCATAACATACCCCGCTGGTACGACTGCGCGGAACAGCTGATCGCCGACCCGGAGGTCGACGCGGTCTACATTGCCACGCCACCCGACTCTCATCTCCACTACGCACTGCAAGTCGCCGCCGCAGGCAAACCCGCGTACGTAGAGAAGCCGATGGCTCGCTCTGCTGCGGAGTGCGACCGCATGGTCGCCGCCTTCCACGAACGTGGAGTGCCGCTCTACGTCGCCTACTATCGCCGAAGCCTGCCCCGCTTTTGCCAGGTCAAATGTTGGCTTAGTACTGGGACGATCGGTCGAATCACAGGCGCGGACTATCATTTTGCGTCCTCCGCCTTCCGAAGTTCGGCGGGTTGGCGCACGAATGTGACGACCGCCGGAGCCGGACTGTTTCTCGATCTTGGTTCGCACGCGCTCGACCTGCTCGACTTTTTTCTAGGTCCGATCGAGCACGTCCAAGGCCGCGCCGTTAACTGCGCTACGCCTCAGGATGCGGAGGACTCGGTCGCCCTGCATTTCTCCGCCGGCGGCGTGCTTGGTGCCGCCACCTGGAATTTTGCCTCCGGCGTGGCCCGCGATGTCTGCCGGATCACCGGGACAGAGGGCTGCATTGAGTACTCCACCTTCGATAACGTCCCCCTCCGACTCACCACAGAAAAAGGAACGGAATCCGTTGAAATCGCCCATCCAACCCACGTTCAGCAGCCGTTGATCCAGCAGGTGGTCGATGACTTGTTGGGACGCGACCAATGCCCAAGCACGGGCATCTCAGCGCGCCGGACATCCCTAGTTATGGACACCGCCCTGACCGCGTATTACGGCGACCGCAGCGGCCCCTTCTGGGATAGTCCATCCGCTTGGCCCGGTCGACACGGGGCGAACGCCGGCAAAGCCGGCGCTTGATTCCGAGCAAGCATTATGTGAAGCAGAATACTTTCCGTCGCGCGGATTCATGTGGTTAACGTGAGCCGAGGCTGGCGGCCTAAGCCGATGCAGAGGCACCGATCATTCCTGTCTTTGCAAAGGTTGCTTGGAATGGACGCGTCATCGCGCTTGCACCATGCGTAGGTCGTTTCCGTTGAGGAGCACCTCGCCGGACGGTGTCTCCTCAAGCTGCAGGAAATCGCGCACCGGGCTCAGCGGGCGGCTGTTGGCGATATTGACGCGACGGACCTTGCTCAGCCGCGCCAGGCATTCAGCCTCGGCCTGCGCGGCCGCGCGGAAGTTCTGCAGCTCGAGGTCTTCGACTCTCTCGCAGATCAGCGCCGGCCGGAGGTCAGGCGCTGCGAGATCGAAACGGACGTTATGCAAGCTCAGTCCACGCACATGCCGCGCATAGAGTCCATAGGCCGGAAGAATGCCGAACATGTAGGACGTCGGGTAGGTGCGCTCCAATTCAGGCACTGCGCGACGCCGGCCTTCTTCCGCGGTGCCGCCGCCGGGAAACGTGACATGTACATCGCTGAACATCACATTTTCAATGGTCGTTCCTGGTGTGCCCATCAGTTGGATGCACGAACGCTTCATGCCCAACAGCTTTGGCACGTTGCGCCATCCGGCTTCATACGGGGTGCCCTGCATGGAGACTGCCGGAACCGTTGCCCGAATATTTTGGAACTGCACGTTGCGCAGCACACCTTTCTCCCATCCCCCGTCGCCCATCGCGGGTGCCTGGGTAATGTCCTTCTGCGGATCTTGTTCCCATCCGCCAAGACGGAGCGTGATCGGGGCAACCACATTTTCCATGATGATATTGCTGAACAACAAGTCCTGCATCATCCCTCCTTGGCACATTTGCAGGCAGATCCCGGAGTGGCCCACATTTCGAAAAATACAGTTGCTCACGACGATTCGCTCCAAGCCCTTGGTCGAAAACGGACCGACTCGAACTGCCTGACAGGGTGTGCTCAGCTGGCAATTCACGATCGTTATGTCCGTGCATGGGCGGTGCTCCGAGTAAATCGCAATGCAATCGTCGCCACAGAAAATGGAGCAGTTCGAGATGAAGACCTTTTCACAATCCCAGATGTCGATGGCGTCGTTGATGGACTGGACGTAGCAGTCGATGGTAAGACGATCGATGTCGACGTGCCGGCACCCGATCAGATGGATGCCGAAGGATGGGTAGTCACGCAATTGAAAGCCGTCCAAGCGAACATGCTCGGAGTCGATAAAGCGCACGACTGCCGGTCGCGGTGTAGTGCGGTGCAGCTTACCATTCTTCAGAAGTTCGCCCTCAAACTTCCCTCCGTTGCACTCGAGCTCTCCAGCTCCGGTAATTCCGATATTCTTCGCCTTTTCCGCAATGATCAATGCCCAGGCAATGTTCGAAAGTGCCGGAAACGGCGTCGCCCGGTAGTCACCGATACGCGGGCTACCCAGAAGTTTCGCGCCACCTTCGATATTCAAGGT
>JBILLY010000022.1:0-15593 GCA_044375835.1 Opitutaceae bacterium | reverse complement strand
GGTGAAGTCGAGCAACCGCGGCTGCCACGCGAGGCGCGTCTGCAGCTGCGCGGGCGAGAGCGTCACCACATGCGCCGGCGCCGCCGTGCCGGCCAGCGGCACGAGCGCCTGCTGGCCCGCGGCCAGGATCGGCGTGTCGTTGGCCGGCGCCGACGGCGCCTCGACCTTTACGCGTCCCTCCGCCACGACCACCTCCACCGCCGCCGGATCTAGCCGCACGTTGAAGATCGTGCCCACCGCGCGCACCTCCACGCCGCCGGCCGCGACGACAAACGGCCGCGCCGGATCGCGCGCCACCGTGAAGCTCGCCTCGCCGCGCAGCAGCACCACGCGCCGCTCCGTCGCGGTCCACCCCAGCCGCACCTCCGCGCCACGGTTCAGGTCCACCACCGAGCCGTCGTCGAGCGTCCGCCGCTCCAGCGGCGCGAGCCGCGGGGTCACCGGAGCCGCCGCGGGAGCCACGGGTGCCGGCGGCGTCATGGTCACGCGCGGCCACGCGAGAAACGCCACCGCCCCCGCGAGCGCCAGCAACGCCGCCGCCGCCGTCCCGCGCACCACGCGCGCGCGCCGGCGCCGCGGCGGCGCGAAGAGATCCGGATCCGGCACTGCGCCGAGCGAGGTCTGCAGACCCGTGAGCCGGTCGAGTTCGTCCCAACCCCAACGTTGCAGCGCGAGGGCCTCGCCGTGCCGCGGATCGGCCGCCAGCCACTGCGACAACGCGTCCTGCTCCGCCGCCGTGAGCCCGCGGTCGCGCCGCAGCACCCACGTCGCCGCCTCCTGCTCGATCTCGGCCCTCGTCCGCGGCCCGTCGGGATGCGCGCTCATCGGCGACCTCCCGGCCCGTAGCCGTGCCGCCGGAAATACTCGATGCACTTGCGCAGACCGATGCTGCCCTGCGCCTCGACCGTGTGCTCCGCGATGCCCAGCCGCGCCGCCACCTCGCGTTGCGAGAGCCCGTAGATTTTCCGCAGCGTCACGATCTGCCGGCACCGCTCCGGCAGCGAATGGATCGCGCGGATCAGCACTTGGAAATCCTCCGCCTGCGCCAGCGCCTCCGGAGCGCCCAACCGCTCGTCGGCGACGGCCAGCGCATCGATCTCCTCCGCGCCCTCCGGCCGCTCCACGCGCTGATGCCGCAGTTGGTTGAGCGCGAGATTGCGCGCCGTGACGAACAACAGCGCCCGCGGGCACGCGATCGGCCCGGTCGCGTGGGCCTGCATGAGCCGCGCATAGGTCTCCTGCACCAGATCATCCGCATCGGCCACGCTCGGGAAACGCACCCGCAGCCACGCACGCAGCGCCGCCTCGTGCGGGAGCACTTCGGTCGCGAACCAGCGGGAGTCTTCGGAAGGGAGCGGCACGGCAACGCGGACCTACCACAACACATGGCCCGGCCCGTTCCGCTAAACAATTCTCGGCGCCGGACGCTTTTCCTCCGGACGCCGTCGACCCGCTCTCCGCCCGGCTTCGGCGCCGCCCCCGCCCGCCGACTCACCCCCGCCGCAGCGGCGTCGCTTCCAGCGCGACCAGCGAACGCAGCTCGGCCAGCGCCTCGCGGTGCTCCAGCGCGACCAGAAATTCCCACGCCGCCAGCACCCGCCGGTAAAACAACACGCGCTCCACCGCCGTGCGCCGCGTCATCGGCCGCGGCTCCTCGGGGGAGAAACTCCCGCCGGGCCCGATCTTTTCCGCCGCCGCCCGCACCGCCGCGTCCGGCGCCGAGCGCGCCCACGCCACGATGCCCGTGCGCCGCGTCGCTCCCCAGCGCGCCACCGCTTTGGCCTTCGCGCGGTCGAGCGTCGCCGGTTCCGCGTAGCCCGAGCGCCAGTAGATCTCGTTGCTCAGCGCCGACTGGTCGCCGCCGCGCGGCAAAAAGAAATCCCGTCCGCCGTCTTCCAGTTTCAGCAGCTCGCGCTCGAACTCCGCCGCCGCCGCCGGCAGCACCGCCCCGGCCGCGCCCGCCTCGACCGCGGCCTTCCACGCCGGACGCAGCGTTTCGTTCCATGTCTTGCGCGCCTCCGCCATCGCCCCGCGCCGCCCGCCGCGCGGGCCGCCGCCGCGCGCGCCCCGCTCCTGCAGCGCCGCCTCGAGCTGCGCCCGCGTGCCCGTCCGCAGCATGCCCGCGGCCTCGGGCACGTCCGCCGCGAGCCGCTCCGTGAAGCGTCCGAACTGCGCTGCGCGCGCCGCCAGCGCCGGATCGGCCGTCGCCGCCCCGGCCCCGACGCGCCCCGCGTCCACCGTCCGCTGATACGCCGCGACCGCCGCGAGCACGCGCGGTGTCACCGCGAGGGTGTTCGCCAGCCGCGACTCGATCGTCGTCGCCCACGCGTCGAGGTAGTGCTCCGAGGTCGCGCGCGGTTTGTCGATCGTCCGGTCGACGAGCGTCGCCGCCTCGTGCGCCGCCGCAAGCGACACCGCCGCCGCGCCCTTCGCGACACCGCTCATCAGGTCGCGGCCCAGCACCGCCTCCGGCAAAAACCGCTCGTAGCCCGCCCACCGCTCGGGATGCGGATCGGGGTCGCAGCCCGCCGCGAGCGACGCCATGTCCGTCGCCGTGAATCCGCCCGCCCGCAGCCGCAGGCCCGGCGCCGCCCGCCCCAGCCAATCCGGCACCGCCGCAAACCACGCGCGCGGCGGCGTCATCGTTTTCGCCACCGCGAGATCGTGGAAGCCGCCCGAGTGGCACTGCGTCATCGCAAACACCACCCGCCCCGCGCCGAGCCCGTCGGCCAGCGCCGCACGCAACTCCGCCACGCCGAGCGTTTCCTTCGTATCCGTCGTCCAGCTGCCGTCGCGCCGGCGCCCGCGCTTCAGTTGCCAGAGCGTGATCGCACTCTCCTGCGCCTCGCCTTTGCCGGCCAACTCGCCGTGGTCACCCACCAACAGATACAGCGTCCCGCCGCCGCTCACCGTCGGCAAAATCTCCTCGCGCAGCGCCCGCAAAAACTCGGCCTTCGTCGCCGGCCGGTTCCGCGGCAACACGCCCGGCTCCCACGAAGGGATGATCGCCCCGTCGGCCAACCGCTCGCGCCGCACGTCCGCCAACACCGGTGCCGCGCCGTCGCGATTGCCGATGCCGAAAAAGACCCACGTCGCCTCCCCCGCCAACTCGCGCCCGAACCACTCCGCCACCGCCCGCGCCTGCAGGTATTGCGAGTAGTTGTTCGAGAGAGGCGTGCCCCCGCCCGAGAGCAGCACGTAGGCGTCGCGCGCGGCCCCGGTCGACCGGGGCCCGCTTCGCGAAGCCGACAACTCCGCCGCAGCCGCGCCCTCGGGAGCCGGCGTCGTCGTGGTGCCGCAGCCCGCCAACATCAACCCGCCCGCCATCACCGCCCAAAGCCGGAGCAAATGAGAAAATAGCCGCGCCACGCCGGTGTTGCTACGGCGCGCGCCGCCGAGTGCCAGCCGGAAACCGCCGCATCGGCCCGGTCGGCCCCTCCTCCTCCGCCCGCTCCGCCCCGCCGCCCTGTCCGCGGCGGTAACGCCCGCGTTACCGTTTTCCGTTCGCGCCGCCCCCGGCCGCCGCAACATCCGCCCCGCCCCCGCGTCCCATCCCCGCACCCGCGGCCCGGAATACACCGCGGGGTTTGCGCCTCCGACCTTTTCCACCTTCTCTCCCCACCATGCCGTCCCGCCGTCCGTTGTTCTCCGCGCTCGCCCTGCCCGTCGCGCTTCTGCTCGCGCTCTTCGGCGCCGCGGCCGCGACCGCCGCCACGCCGCGACCGACGCACGTCAAAGCCTCGCTCGTCGCCGCCGACGCCGCCGTCGTCCCCGGCCGACCGCTGCTCGTCGCGCTGCGCCTCGTGCACGACCCGCACTGGCACACCTACTGGCTCAATCCCGGCACGGGCCTGCCCACCACGATCGCCTGGAAACTCCCGCCCGGCTGGACCGCCGGCCCCATCCAGTGGCCGGCCCCGCAGATCCTCCGCGACGCCAAGAAAAACATCGTCGGCAACGGCTACGAGGGCGACCTGCTGCTCCCGATCACGCTCACGCCCCCCGCCGACCTCGCCGCCGGCACCACGGTCGAACTGCGCGGCGACGCCGATTGGCTGATGTGCGAGGAAGTCTGCATCCCGGGCGGCGGCCCCGTGGCGCTCACGCTGCCCGTCGCCGCCGCCGGCGCGTCGCCCGCGCCCGATGCCGCGTGGGGTGAAAAACTCCGCGCCGTCGTCGCCGCGTTGCCCCGTGCCGATGCCGCCTGGAAACTCGCCGCCGCCCGCCCGTCGCCCGGCACCGTGCGCCTCACCGTCACGCCCGCGGCCGCCGGCGCGCCCGCGCCCAAGTCGCCGCACTTTTTCTCCGCCGACGGCCACATCGTCTACGACGTCCCGCAAGTGTTCACCGCCGGCGCCGGCGGCAGTTTCACCCTCGATCTTCCCGTCGATGCCAACGGCCCCGCCAACGTCTCGGCGCTGACCGGCGTGCTCACGACCGCCGGCTCCTGGTCCGCCTCCGCCGCGCTGCCCGGCCTCGCCGTCAACCTACCGCTCCCCGCACTCACCGCCGCGCAGCTCGCCGCCCTCGCCGCCAAAACCGCCGGGGCCGCCCCCGCGCCCGGCGCGGTCTCTCCACTTTCAACTTTCAACTCTCAACCGCAACCCGCCCCCGGCGGATTGCTCGGCACGTTGGCCTTGGCCTTCGTCGGCGGCCTGATCCTCAACCTCATGCCCTGCGTCTTCCCGGTGCTCGGCATCAAGATCCTCGGCTTCGTCAACCAAGCCGGCCACCAGCGCGCGAAGATCGTCGCCCACGGCCTCACCTTCACGGGCGGCGTGCTGCTCTCGTTCTGGTCGCTCGCCACCGTGCTCGCCGTCCTGCGCGCCGGCGGCGACCAGCTCGGCTGGGGTTTCCAACTGCAGTCCGCGCCCTTCGTCTTCAGCCTGGCCGTGCTGCTGCTCGTCTTCGGCCTCAACATGAGCGGTCTCTTCGAATTCGGCCTAGGCGCCACTGCCGTCGGCGGCGAACTCCAGATGAAGTCCGGCTACGCGGGCTCCTTCTTCACCGGCGTGCTCGCCACCGTAGTCGCCACGCCCTGCAGCGCGCCCTTCCTCGCCCCCGCCCTCGGCGCCGCCCTCGCCGTGTCGACGGTCGAGTCGTTCGCGATCTTTACGTCCATCGGCATCGGCCTCTCGACACCCTACCTGCTGCTCTCGATTTTCCCGCAGGCCGTGAAAGTCCTCCCGCGCCCCGGCGCCTGGATGGAAACGTTCAAGCAATTCATGGCCTTCCCGCTCTACGCCACCGTCGGCTACTTGCTCTGGGTGCTCGCCGCGCAGACGAGCGACGAGGGCTTCCTCAACGTCATCTTCTCCCTCGTGCTGGTCGCGCTCGCGGTCTGGATCTACGGCCGCTGGACCGCGCCCGGCGCCAAACCCGCGCGCGTGCGTTTCGGCGTCGCCGGCCTGATCGTCGTCGGCGCCCTCGGCCTCTGGGTCGGCTGGCCCCGCGCCGTCCTCGCCGGCCCGGCTGCCCCGGGCGTCGCGCCGGCCGTCACTTGGGACGCCTGGAGCCCGGAAGCTGTCGCGAAACTCCGCGCCGAGGGTCGCATCATCTACGTCGACTTCACCGCCCGCTGGTGCGCGACCTGCCAGACCAACAAGAAAATCGTCTTCGGCTCCGGCGACGTATTGCGGACCTTTGCCGAAAAGAAGATCGCGACGCTCCGCGCCGACTGGACGAACAAGGACCCGCGCATCACCGCCGAACTCGCCGCGTATCAACGCAGCGCGGTGCCGTTCAACCTCGTGTATCTTCCCGGCAAAGACGCCCCCATCATTTTGCCCGAGCTCCTCACGCCCTCGATCGTCCTGGACGCGGTCGCGGGAAAGTAGGCCGGCACCCTATACTCTTATCATTTAGCCGCGGTCGCCGGAATCGGAATTACTCCACGCCTGCGAGCTTCAGCAATACTCACAATCTTGTATCTGCTATCATTGCTGCCGAATTTAAATTGGACCTTTTCGAACTCCGCGTTCGCGCTAGTCCAAGCTTCGACATAGGACTTACCAGCGGCAGCCAATACTTGGCTCTTCGGCGCTTTCGCCGTCGGGAATCCAGCCCCCAAAAGTGTAGTCTCAAGACAGCACCAAAGCCTTTTTTCGCCCTCCCAAGGATTAAGCCAGAAACGCACATACATGTGCCCTGGAACATGAATAAGCTCGGTCTCTATTCCGATTTTCTCCAATACGGATGCCACAAGCACCGATCCGTCCGCACAATTGGCTTGGTTCGCGCGACTGGATTCACCGACAAGTCTGACATGCGTGCTTATCGCAACGTCAGAGCGATTCGCACTGGCGGTAATGCTACTGTAACGAATACCCATCATCGAAAGCGCCGTCCAAACCGCCCGAACCTGATCTCGAACCTCATCAATGTTTTTACTTTGGTAACCGGCAAATGAACTGACAATCCCAGTGGAGAGCGCTCGCTTCAGGATTTCGTCAATCAACGGATGATCTTCGTTTACATAGGCGGCAAACATCCAACTCAGATCGTGACCGCGCCCGCTTGTCTTTGACACGTAGTAGAAGGGACAGTCGTTGATTGAACGTATAGTCACAGGCTTTGCCACTTTCCGAGCCGGTCCTCCGTCTATACTCACGACAAACTCTACCGCTGCTGGCTTGGATTGACGAACTCTCACAAGTTGTTCGTGCAGGAAAGATACCGGTATCGCCACGACCTGAGTGAAACCAAGATCAACCACGGTTGAAACCGGCTTTATCAGCCCCTCGGCACTAATCCGCACAGACGCCTTCGATCCACGGGCCAAGCGGTTGAACCGCACCACAAAAGGCCGCCTCGCGAGGCCATCGAGAGCCGCAAAATCGGCCGGCGGGCGAGCGACTTTGCGCTTACCTATCACCATATTCTCCGCCTTCAGATTCGCCATAGCATAGGTGAGCGACGGGAATATCTGATCATCCATCGCAATTTCCGCGCTCCACGTGATCGGCTCTGCGGCTAGCGCTTCAATTAGGGCAACAAGCCAGATCGCTACTACAGTTCTGAGTTTGGTTCTCATTGGGAAGACAATCAAGAGGTAGGTTACATGACGATTCTCCACCAAGGCCGGGGCACTAGGCCTTGCGCAAGTTCCGTCGCCGAACCTCCGCTTTTGGCGGGAGCCTCAGACGTTCGAAGTCCAAAATCGCGACCCACTCTTCCGTCGCCAAAGAGAGTTCGCGATACACCTTGGCTTCGTCGTCGCCGTGGCAACCTCCGTGAAACAACTCCGGACAACGCCCCACAAAACATCCTTCTTTGTCGGACCAACATACCACTTTGAGGTAGCGCGCAGCTCTGGTTTCGCGTTCGGCGGCATTCATGATCACGTGGTAACGATAGTGACTGGCCAGTCTGCTTTCCTCGATACCGAGCCGCAGGTCCGTTGCAATCATCTGTGCGGCGCAGCAGCGAACGGGGGGCCATCGCCAGACCTCCGCAGGCGCCGTTTGACGCGCCGCCGCGCCCGCACACGCTCCGGACGTGCTCTCCGACGCGTTCGCCGGTCTGCAAAAACTGATGCTGCCGGACCGGTGGCAGGCCCTCGCGTTGGCCGCGCTCCGCGAAGGGAAGGACGTGGTCGTCGACGCGCCCACGGGCGCGGGCAAGACCTACGTCTTCGAGCGTTGGGCCGAGCAGACCAATTTCTCCCGCCGCGCGCTCTTCACCGTTCCCACCCGCGCCCTCGCCAACGACAAATTCGCGGAGTGGCGCGCCCGCGACTGGGACGTCGGCATCATGACCGGCGACCTTTGCGTGAATCCCCACGCCCCGATCGTCGTCGCCACGCTCGAAGCCGTGCAGGGCGCGATCGTCGACGTCGCCGCCGGCCCGCCGCGCGGCGCCTCGGCCGAACCGCGCCCGCCGTCGACGCCGCACCCGCCGGCCGCACCCCGCGCCGACGCCGCGACCGCGCACCCGGCGACGTCGGACGACGCGTTCCGGCTGCTCGTCGTCGACGAATACCACTGGCTGGCCGACGCGCACCGCGGCAACCACTACGAAGGCGTCCTCCTCGCCGCGCCGCCCGGGCTCCAATTGCTCCTGCTCTCCGGCGCCGTGGCCAATCCCGACGAGGTCGCCGCGTGGCTCGGTCGCCTCGGCCGCCGCGCCGCCGTCGTATCGCACCGCGAGCGCCCGGTGAAGCTCGAGGAAGTCGAGATCGACGACCTGGTCCACGGCCTGCCGCGCTGCATCGAGGGCTTCTGGTCGCGGCGCGTCGCCGGAGCGCTGCGCGAAGGCTACGGGCCGGTGCTGGTCTTCGCGCCGCACCGCGCCGACGCCGAGCGCCTCGCGCGGCAATTCGCGCGCGAGCTGCCGCTGGCCGACACGCTCACGCTCACGCCGGAGCAGGAACAACTCTGCGGCCCGCGCCTGGCGAAACTCCTGCGCGCCCGCGTCGCCTACCACCACAGCGGCCTCAGTTACGCGCAACGCGCCGGCGTGATCGAACCGCTCGCCAAGGCCGGCCAGCTGCGCGCCGTCGTCGCCACGCTCGGCCTGAGCGCCGGGATCAATTTCTCGCTCCGCTCCGTGCTGATCACCGCCGGCAATTTCCGCCACGACCACCTCGAGCGCGAGATCGCCCCGCACGATCTGCTGCAGATGATCGGCCGCGCCGGGCGCCGCGGGCTCGACGAGATGGGCTTCGTCCTCGTCTCGAGCAGCACGCCGCGCATGCGCCGCGCCGAACCGCTGCGGCTGAAGCGCGCCGTCCCGCTGCCGTGGGCGATGTTCCTCCGCCAGCTGCGCGCCGGGCGCGACGCCGCCGAGCTCGCGGGCACGGAGTCCGGGCGCTTTTTCGACAGCCACGCCATCCCGCTCGGCACGGACCACACGCCGCCCGACGTCGCCGCGGCCCTGCCCTGCGGCGAACGCACCGACACCGGCCGCGCCCGGCTGGTGCGCCGGGAGCGCAACCCGTCGCCGCATTGCCCCGCCTGTCCCCACCGCGCGGCGTGCCTCGCCCTGTCGCCGACGCCCACGCTGCTCTGGCAATGGCAGCGCACGGGCGTGCTCGACCGCGCGCTCCGCCTCACGGTGCGCGGCGAGATCGTCTCGTTTTTCCTCGGCCCCGAAGGCCTCGCGCTCGCCGCCGCGCTCGAGGACCGGCGCTACCCGCTCGACGACCTGCTGTTCGACACGGCCAACCTCTTCGCCGCCGACCGTTTCACCGGCACCAACCCGCGCTGGCTCGGCCGGCTCGCCGATGCCTGCACGCGCGCCTACCGCCGCCTCTCCATCGACGGCTGGCTGCTCGAAGGCGTGCCGGTGCACTACGGCTCCGGCGCGGCCGAGTCGGTGCGCGCGCTCGTCGCCGAGCATGCGCGCACGCGCGAGGTGCTCGACGAAATCGAGACCGCCGGCCGCGGCGACCTCGACCGCTTGCTCACGGAGTGGCGCAGCCTGCTGCGCCAAGTCGCGGCCGCCGGTCCGCTGCTCGGCGACGGCGCGCCGATGACAGGCCGCGACCACTTCATCGCGGAGCGTTGGGACAACTTCCGCGCGCTCGCGCGCCACTGGCTGCGCGAGGCTCGCGCCGACTCGCTGCCCGATCTGCCGCCGCTCACCGCGGACCAGCGCCGCCCGGTCAACCACTGCGTGCTGCGTCCGGCGCGGCCGCTCCCGCCCGGACGCCTGGCCGCCGCCCACGCCTGAGCCCGCGCCCCCACGCGACGCGAGCATGTCGCGCCGCCCACCGGCCGCCCGGGCGCTTCAGTTCGGCTGCAGCCATTTCAGGCCCTCGTCGCGGCCCGCCTGCAGACCGCCGAGTCCCACGATGCTGGCCACGCGGATCTCGGTCTGCTCGGCGAGGCGCGCCAACGCGGCGCGCCGTTGCTCCGCGCCGAGATGCTTGTCGGCCAGAATGGCGAGCCGGCCGCGCGTGAACGCGTTGCGCACGGTCCACAGTTCGAGCGCGGCCCCGAGCGGCTGGCCCTGACGGATCACCAGGCCGAGCATCTCCTCGAACTCGGCCCCTTCGCCGCGGAGCCATCCGGCGAAAAGCTCGTCGCCGAGCACGCCGCGAATTTTTTCCTGCGTCGCATGCCGGGCCGTTTCGCGCTCGGCGAGGGCGGACGGGGAGAGATCGAAGACGAGGGCAAAACGATCCTCGAACTCCAGCTGGTGGCGAAACGCCGCGCGCCGCTGCGCATCCGTGGCGACGGTGCCGCCGAGCAGACGGTCGACCTGTTTGCCGGCGTTCGTGGCGCGCAGCTCGTAGTCCTCGAGCTCGCGCGGCGTGAGTTCCTTGGCGAGATCGGCGCGCTTTTCGCGTTCCAGCAAGGCGAGCTGGCGGAGAAACGCGTTGAGCCCGCCGGGGAAGGCCTTGCCCGCGGCGGCGTAGTCGGCGGCGGCCTTGGCGCGGATCTCGTCGTAGTCGGACTCGATGCGCGCGATCAGGCCGCGGACGATCCGCGCGCGATCCCCGGTGTCGACGGGGGCGGCGACGGAGTGCGGGGTGCGGATTTCGTTGCCCTGGCCACCCGGTGCCGGCGGCTGCGCCGGCGCGGTGATCGGCCGCGCCGCAACCGGCGCCGGCTCCGGAGTGCGAAGAAACCGCCAGCCGCCGAGCGCGGCGGCGGCACCGAGCACGGCGCCGAGCATGATCCGGTTCAGGCGCGTCACGCCGCCACCGTGCGTCGGCCGCGGGGCGCTCGCGATGCTTTTCCGGGCGTAGGCCCCCGGCGCGAAACGGATACGGTCGGTCGGCGGTGCGCGCGCGGGGAGCCCGCCGAGCATCCGGAGCATGCCGGGCAACCAGCCGAACCGGGCCGCGAGCACCGGGCCGACGAGCGGGCCGGGACCGGCGATGGCCGCGAAGTGGTGGCCGAAGACGACCCACTGGTTGGTCTCCACGAAGGCGCCGCCGTCGCCGTGGATCTGGGCCGGCGTGGCGAGCAGGTGGTCGAGCGTGAGGACCTTTGCGAGCATCCACGCGGAATGGAAACGGTAGCCGATGGCGACGACGCAGGGCGACGCGACGACGGTCCAGAGGGCGTTGGCCGGCTTGCCGTGGGACCGGGCGAACACGCCGATCGAAACGGCGCGGTGACCGCGACCACGGTCCAACCGATGAGGCGGGGCCGTTGGCTGGCGGCGGGGGAAGCAGCCGTGGCGGACCACAGGAGACGAAAGGGCGGGCGGGACGGTGGGTAGCGCGCGGGGACGGTGGCCAGCACGCCGCAGCGCGCGGGGCGCGGCGGGGAAGCTTCCCCTCGCGGTGGACCCTGTCGGGCCGGGCACGGCAGGGACAACGGTCAAGCAGGGCCGGACGGATTCGGCAAAAAAAAGCCCGGGGCCGATCGGCCCCGGGCGTGAGTCATGCAGCGCGTCTGGCCGCGCGGATGTTACGGCAGTTCGTAAACCTCGATGAGCGCGATACCGGTCGCACCGCCGGCCCCGACCACCTGGGCGGTGTAGTTGCCGGGCTGGAGCGTGAGGACCATGGCGGAATCGTTGGTCGCGAGGCCGAAAGCACCGACCTGCGCGGACGAAGCGGCGATCGCGTCACGATCCGCGGAGGTGACCCAGTTGGTGTTCTGCGCCACCGTGGTGCTGCCGTTGAGGAGCAACAGTGTGGGCTGGGCAATCACGCCCTGAACACCGAAGGGCGTCAGGCCGGGGCCGACGGCGCGCACGAGCACGCGCTTGGCCGGTCCGGCCGGCACCACGAAGCCGGCGATAAGGGTGGCGTCCGCCGTGCCGGCAGCGGCACGGGTCGCGATGTTGAGCAGCTTTTGCCCGGCGGCGGCCGCACTCAGGTCGTAAACTTCGACCAGCGCGATACCGGCGGCGGCCGTCGTGCTGCTGACCACCGCGGTGTAATTGCCCGGCGCGAGGGTGGTGAGGATGGCTGCGTCGGCCCCGGCACTGTTGAGCGCGAATGCGCCCGCCCGCAGGCCCGCGGCGTCGATCGCGATCCGGTCGCCGGCAATGCCGGTGTTGACCGCCAGCGAGGTCTGGCCGCGGAAGAGTTCGAGACGGGGCGAGGCGAGAGCGCCGGCGACGTTGAACGGCGCGGCACCGAGCGTGGGCCCGACGGCGCGGATGAGCACAGGCTTGGACTGTTCTCCGGAGATCACGAAACCGGCGATCGCCACACTGTCGCCGCCGGCCACCCGAGCGCGGGACGAGATGTTCACGAGGCGCTGCGCCGCCACCGTGGTGTCGCTGCCGCCGTTGAAGGTGCCGTTGACGGCGCCGGTAGACGTGCCTGAGATCGCGCCGGAAGGGGCGATGGTGGCGGCCACAACGGTGCGGTTGGTCACGACGCTGACCGCGCCGGAGGCGGTGACCGAGCCGATGCCGCCGTCGCTGGCGGAACCGGCCTGGGTGAGGAGGAAGGCCTGGCCGTTGGCGCCGGCGACGACATAGGAAACCGCGGCGCTGGACGAGGAGCCGGCTTGGTAGAAACCAGCGACGGCCTGCGTCGCACCGGCATCCGGCGCGCGGGTGGCGGAGAGCGAGGCATTGGCTCCGCCGGCGACGGACCCCACGATTACGCCGTCAGCGGCGATCGTGCCGGATACGGTCACCGCGGAGAGCGCGGCCGCGCGGGACGGCTCGCCGGATTGGGCAGATACCGGAAGATCGGAGCTGATCGACGCCTGGGTGAAACTAAAGGCGCCGTTGTCATTGACCGTCACGGCCAGCGACATCACCGGGGCGGTCGATCCGGGCAGGTAACCCAGGAAGATGCCCGTGTTGTCCTCGCGCACGTAGATGGCAAAGCGGCCGAGCCCGCCGCCAAACTCGCCGAAATAGGTGCCGGCGTAGCTGCGGGCGAGAACCGTGACGACCGCTCCGGACGACAGCACGCTGCCGGCGGAGTTGGAGACGATGACATCGTAGCGGCCGGCGGCACCCGAGCCGACGCCGCTGAGGGCGTAGGTCGACGAGACGGCGCCGGCAATCGGCGTGCCGTCCTTGCGCCACTGATAGGTGGGCGCCGGAGCACCGGTCGCGCCGACCGCGAGCACGGTCCCGGAGCCGGCCAAAACGGAACGGCTGGCGGGTTGAGCGGTGATCACCGGCCCGGAGGCGGTTGCGACAATCGTCAGCTGCGCCAAGGAACTGGTGACGGAGCCGAGGCTGTTGACCACGAGCACGTCGTAGTTTCCGGCGTCCGCCGCCGTGACTCCGGTGAGGGTGAGCGATGCGGAGGTGGCGCCGACGATCGCCACCCCGTTCTTGCGCCACTGGTAACTGAACGACGTGCCACCGCCGGCAGAAACCGAGAAGGTGACGACACTGCCCGCGAGGGCGGTCTGACTCTGCGGCTGCGCCGTGAAGACCGGGGCGGTATTGACCGTGAGCGTGGCACCGCTGGAGGTGACCGATCCGGCGGTGTTTGTGACTGTCACCGAATAGGTGCCGGCAACCGACGGCTGCACGTTGGCCAAGCTGAGGGAAGCGGCGGTCGCGCCGCCAATCGCGGTGCCGTTGCGGCGCCACTGGTAGGCGATGGGGGCGGTGCCGATGGCGGTGACGGAGAAGGACGCCGTATCACCTTGGTTGACGGCGATATTGGCCGGCTGCGACGAAATCGTCGGGGCGACGATCGCGGGGGTAACCGTGAGCGTGAAACTCTGGGTGACCGTCACGCCGTTCGCGGCGTTGACGGTGAAGACCACGTTGCCGACCGCGCTCTCCGGCGGAATGCCGGTGAGAAGGCCTCCGGTGGAAAGCGTGAGCCAAGAGGGAAGACCGGTTCCAGTGAAGGTCGACGCCGGCGTGCCGCTGGCGGTGACGGTGAAGTTCCCCACTTCGCCTGCCTTGAAGGTGGTCGTGGCGGCGCTCGTGAACACGGGGGCTTCGCCGATCGACAAGGTCGCGGCATTAGACGTCGCCGAAGGGTTGATGCCGTTGGAAACGATAACCCGGAACTGATCGCCCGAATAAGCGGTGAGGACATTGCCGACCGTCAGGGTGGCGGTTCCGACGCCGCTGTAGGTCGTATCGTTGACCAGATTGCTGAACGTAAAGGAACCCGCGGGCTGCCGCTGCCATTGGTAGCTTGGCGAAGGAATGCCAGCGGCGACGACGGTGAAGGTCGCCGAACCCAAAGCCGGCGCGGCCGCATTGGCAGGATGGGTGGTGATCGTCGGCGCGGCGGTGGTGCCGCTGCGGCGGATCGTGTTGTTGCGGGTGTCGGCGATGTAGAGGTTGCCGTTGGAGTCCACGACCACGGCAAAGGGCTGCGTGAAGCGCGCGGCGGATCCCACTCCGTCGGTGGAGCCGGACAGACCCGGCGAACCGGCCAGGGTCGTCACATCGCCGGCGGCCGAAATCCGGCGCAAGGTGTTGTTGTAGGTATCGGCGACGAAGATCACGCCCGACGAATCAACCGCGAGACCGTTGGGTTGATTGAAGCGAGCCGCGCCGCCGTTGCCGTCCGTGCTGCCGGCGGATCCTACGGTGCCGGCCACGGTCACAACATCGCCCGAAAGCGAGACCCGGCGGATGGCGTGGTTGAAGGAATCGGCGACGTAGAGCAATCCGTTCGACGCATACGCGATGCCGTTCGGATAATTGAAGCGGGCGCTGGTGCCATTCGCGTTGGCTGTTCCCGCGGATCCCGCCGAACCGGCCAGCGTGGAGACCACTCCGCCGATTGTGACCCGACGGATCGTATGGTTGGAGGTATCTGCGACGTAGAGGTTGGACGAGGGATCCACCGCGATGCCGGCGGGGAAGTTGAACCGCGCGGCATTGCCCGTGCCGTCCGCGTTGCCCGGGTTGTTGGCCAAGCCGGCGACGGTCGCGACTGTCCCGTCCGACGCGATCGAGCGGACGGTGTGGTTGTAGGTATCGGCCACGAAGACCGTGCCCGCGTTGTTGACCGCAATCGCGGACGGCCCGTTGAACCGAGCCGCGCTGCCCAAGCCGTCCGTGTTGCCGGGGACGCCGGGGCTGCCCGCCACAGTGGTCACTACACCGGCAGGGGTGATTTTGCGGACAACGTGGTTGGCAGAATCGGCGACATAAAAGTTGCCGCTGGTATCCGTCGCGATCGCCGCCGGGGTATTGAACCGCGCGGCAGTGCCCGTGCCATCGGTGGAGCCGGAGAGACCGGCGCCTCCGGCAAACGTTGAAATGGACGTGCCGACATTCACCGCGAGAGTGGCGACATTCGATGTCGCGGTGTTGTTGGTGGAGCTGACGGTGTTGGTGGCGACCAGCCGGAATTGGTCACCGGTCATGCCGGCGGCCACGCCGACAACGGTGAGCGTCGCCGTGGTCGTCCCCGAGTAGGTGGCGTCGTCGCTCAGATCCACAAATCCGGAGGTCCCGGCCGGTTGGCGCTGCCAACGCAGCGACGGGGTCGGGGTGCCCGTCGCCGCCCCGGTGAACGTGGCGTTGGCACCGAGTTCCACCGTGGCCGACGCCGGATGAGCGGAGATCGCCGCCGCAGCCTGCGCGAGGCCCACGTTCAGCGTGAACGACTGTGTCGCCGTGCCGCTGGAGTTGGTCGCGCTGATCGTCAGGGCGTAGGAGTTCACGTCACCCGAACCGGGGGTGCCGACCAGGGTCGATCCGGAGTGCGAGACTCCCGACGGCAGTGTGCCGCTGACGCT
>JBILLY010000784.1:0-3065 GCA_044375835.1 Opitutaceae bacterium | reverse complement strand
CCCGGTTTACGCCCGCGGAACCGGTGCTGGTCGGCAACGCCCTGCACTACGGTGTCACGCCCACCGGTCTCACGTGGACCGTCACGTTGCCGGCCGGGTGGTCGTTGGAAGGAGACACGGCGACGACCGCGGCGACGCGCCCGGCCCTCAACGCTACGGGGACATTGAGGTGGACGTGGACGTCGCTGCCGCCGAGTCCGCTGCGGTTCAGCTACTCGGTTTTGCCTCCGGTCGGCGAGGCGGGCAACCGGTCGAGCGCGGCGACCGTTTCCGTCACCGGCGGCGCGGCCGTCGACGTGGCGCCGGCGCCCTTGGTGCTGGCGGCCGGTGCGCGGTTGCATTCGGCCGACAGCTCGGGCGACGGTCGGATCGATCTGGCGGAGCTGCTGCGGGTGATCGCGCTCTTCAACGTGCGCCGGGAGGGCGTTCGCACGGGCGCCTATGCTGTGGACGCCGGCGGCGAAGAGGGCTTCGCGCCGGACGCGCTGCGGGGTGCGGGCGCAGCCGCGGCGTTGATCCATTTCCACACGGCCGACTCAAACCGCGACGGTCGCGTGAGCTTGGTCGAACTGACCCGCGTGATCGAACTCTACAACCACCGCGTCGGCACGACGCGGACCGGCCACTACCGCGCGGTGGCCGGCACCGAGGACGGCTTTGCGCCGGGACTGTGATTCCGCACCGATTTCCGTATTCTTCCGATGAAACTCCCGGTCTGTTTCTGCTCTCTGTTGTTTTTCGTGGCCTGCGGCGTCGCTGTTCGCGCCCAGGCGCCGTCCGTAGGCACCAGGCCGATGTCACGGATTGTCGCGGAGGGAGCCGGTGTTTCGGTCACTGTTCCGGTGACGGGCAGTAACATCGCTTTCGAATGGCGACGGAACGGCCAGGTGCTGGCCGGGGCGACGACGTCCTCGCTTGCGATCGATCGGGCGGGCCCGGGCGACGAAGGCTGGTATCTGCTCACGGCGTCCAACACCGCCGGCAAGGCGTATTCGGTTTTCCACCTGCAGGTCGCGGTGCGGGACACGGTGTTGGTCAGCTGGGGGAGCGGCGGATCGCCGGAAGTCCTGCGGACGGATTCGGACGTGGTCGATGTGGCCGGGTGGAACAGCTGGCTCGTGCTCCGCGCCGATGGCCGCGTGCTGTTGTGCAGCGCGAATAGTTTGAACTACGAGCCGACCACGTTGGTGCAGTCCGGCGCGGTGGCGATCTCGGCCGCCGACGACCTGAACCGGATGGTGCTGAAGGGCGACGGGACGGTGGTGCGGCTGGGTTCCGCCCCCGGCTTTTTCTCGCCGCCGGACATCCCGGCCGGACTCGACAACGTGGTGGCCGTCGCGGGGGGGGCCTCCCACGGACTCGCCCTGCGGGCGGACGGAAGCGTCGCTTCCTGGGGCACGCCGGATAACCCGCTGATGATCACCCACCAGCCCGGGACGTCCGTGCCGGCCGTGGCCGTGGCCGCCGGCTGGGGCTTCAGCCTCGTGCTGTTGGCTGACGGCACGATGATCACCCGCGGCAGTTGGTCCGGCGGACCGTCCGCGTTTCCCTGGCCGGCGGTGGCTCAGATCGCGGGACGAAACGGCCAGATCCTGGCGTGGTCGCTGGACGGCACCTTGACCGGGTGGACCCAGGCGGGCGGAGCTACCAACCGGCCGGCGCGGATTCCGGACGTCGCAAGACTGTTGCCTCCGATGGCCGCACTGAAAACCGACGGATCACTTGTGACGTGGGATTCATTGTCGGCGCCTTTGCCTACATGGAGCGGGGTTTTCCGGGCGCACGCCCTGGGGGCGAGGCGGGGGGCTGCGATGACGTTTCGGACCCCGGTGATATTTGAGGCTCCGGCCGGCCGAAAAGCCGTGGTCGGCGCCTCGACCCAATTCGACGTGGTGGCCTATGCATCGGGCGATGTGGTCTACCGCTGGACCCGCAACGGTCAGGAATTGACGGATGGCGCCGGTATCGCGGGGGCGGCCAGTCCCCGCCTGCAACTGACGAATCTGCAACAGGCGCAAACCGGCGACTACGTGCTGAAGATCACCGGCAGCAACGGATCGATCTCCACGCCGCCGGCGCGATTGGACGTCGGTATCCCTCCGACCATCTCGTCGCCGCCGACGGCCCTGCGCATCGACATCGGCGGCACCGCCAGTTTCGCCGTCGCGGCCTCGGGTCCGGGGCCACTGACCTACCAGTGGCTGAAAGGGAACTTGCCCCTCGCCGAGGGCGGCAACGTGAGCGGCGCGACCACCGCGACCCTGACACTGACCGGTGTCCAGCCAACGGATGCGGGACTCTACAGCGTAAGGGTGTCCAATGCCGCCGCCGACGTCACCAGCGCGGTCGCGGTTCTGCAGGTCACGACCGTCCCATTCTTCGAAGTCCGGCCGCGGTCGCGGCGTGCGGCTCTCGGCAGCGCCCAGAAATTTACCGCCCGGGCGACCGGCCCCGGACCGATTCGCTATGAGTGGAGTCGCAACGGCCGCGCGATCGCCGGAGCGACGGACGCGACGTTGACCTTGCCCTCCGTCGGCCGCGAGGACCGCGGCTACTACGTGGTTTCGGCGATCAACAGCCATGGCACGAGCCGATCGGTTTTTTACCTGCATCTGGCGCCGACGCTCGCCGCGCCACTCGCGGTGACGGCGTGGACCGCGACGGAGACCTTTTCACCCTTCGGCGAGCAAGGCGATGTCGTCGCGATCGACATGGGATGGTCGCATGGCATCGCGCTGCAGGGCAGCGGAACCTTCCAAGAGTGGGATCGTTCGCCCCCGATCGGCCACCCCGCGCCAACGGCGGTCGATGATACGGTGGCGGTTTCCGCGGCGCGGGCCAGTTCCGCCGTGTTGAGCGCCGACGGGACGGCGCGGACGTGGGGATTTTTCTCGAGTGCGGTTCCGGAGGGAATCGGCTTCGTGGTGGGAGTCGCGGTAGGCAATCGCAACACCCTTCTGGTCCGGGCGGACGGCACGGTCGTGGATACGATTTTCCCGGTGCCGTCCGGACTTTCCGACGTGATTGCGGTGGATGCGGCAGGGCGTCGGGCGATGGCGCTGACG
>JBILLY010000578.1:0-3899 GCA_044375835.1 Opitutaceae bacterium | reverse complement strand
CCGTCTCGGCCGCAAGCAGCCGCAGGTTGGCATCGAGCACCTGCGCGCCCTCCGGGTTGTGGGAAGCATCCAAAATGGCCGTTCGGCCGCCGAGTTGGATCCGTTGCCAACGGCCGGGCCAGTCAACCTGCGCAAGTCCGCGGGCGATCGCCGCCGGGGTAATCCCCCAGTGCGGCGCGAGCGCCCGGGCCGCCAAGGTCGCGGTGGCGGCGTTCCATCGTTGGTAGTCGCCCTCGAGATTCGTGTGCGGATAAGCGCCGACATCGTCGCCGAACACGTCCGCCACGCTGCGCACCGGCGCACCGCGTTCCGCCGCGATCCGATGGATCACCTCCGCCGCCTCCGCCGGCATGCGGCCCATGACCACGGGGCGTCCCGGCTTGATCACGCCCGCCTTTTCCGTCGCGATCGCCGCGAACGTGTCGCCGAGAATCTCGCAGTGATCCATCGCGATCGAGGTGATGACGCTGACTTCGGGCGCGACGAGGTTCGTCGCGTCGAGGCGCCCGCCGAGACCGACCTCGACGACGGCGATGTCGCAGCCCGCGCGGCGGAACCGCAGCAACGCCATCGCGGTCATGAATTCGAAGAAACTCGGCGCCAGGTCCGGATCACGGGCCGCGAGGCGCGCGGCGTGGGGTCGCAGCTCGTCGACAAACGCGCAGATATCCGCGTCGCCGAGCGGATGCCGGTCCACCTGCACGCGCTCGCCGACGTGCACGAGGTGCGGCGAGGTGTAGAGACCGGTTTTCCACCCGGCCGCGTGCAGAATGGCGTCGAGCATGGCGGACACGGAGCCTTTGCCGTTGGTCCCCGCCACATGCAGACACGGCAGGCCGATTTCGGGACCGCCGAGCGCCGCCGCCAGCGCGCGCATGCGATCGATGCCGAACTTCTTCCCCTGGGCCTTTTGGGCGAACAGGTAGTCCGCCGCCGCGCGGAACGCGGCCCGATCCGGCATTCCCATGGAAGGCCCGGATCGCTCAGTTCCCGCCCGGACTCGTCGCCGCGCGGCTTCTGCGGCGCAAATACAGCGCCGAAAGGATCTCGTGCAGGCGCTCGCGCATCTCCAGTCGGCTCACGATCTGGTCCACCAAGCCGTGCTTGAGCAGAAACTCCGCCGTCTGGAACCCGGCGGGCAACGTCTGTTTCGTCGTGTCCTTGATGACGCGCGCACCGGCGAATCCCACCAGCGCACCCGGTTCGGCGATGATCACGTCGCCCAGGGTCGCGAAGCTGGCCGTGACGCCGCCCATCGTCGGGTGGGTGAGCACGGAGATGAACGGCAGCCGGGCCTCGGCGAGGCGCCCGAGAGCCGCGCTGGTTTTGGCCATCTGCATGAGGGAGTAGATGCCCTCCTGCATGCGCGCGCCGCCCGAGGCGCTGAAAATGATGCACGGCACCTTGCGCTTGATCGCGGTCTCGATCGCGCGCGTGATTTTCTCGCCCACCGCGGCGCCCATCGCGCCGCCGCAAAAGCGGAAATCCATCACCGCGACGGATACTTCGATGCCGAGTATCCGGCCGGTGCCGCAGATCACGGCTTCGGTTAGCCCGCTGTCCTTTTCGTAGCGCTTGATGCGCTCCGGGTAAGGCTGCGAGTCGACGAATTTCAACGGATCGCTGGAGCGGAGCGCGGCGTCCGCTTCGGCGAAGGTGCCCTCGTCAAAGAGCCGGGCGATGCGCGCGCGGGCCCCGATGGGAAAGTGGTGGCCGCTCTTGGGCACGACCATCTGGTTATCCTCGACCTCCTTGTTGAAGACGATGTCCCCGGTGACAGGGTCCTTGGTGTAGAGGCCCTTCGGAATATCCTTCTTCCGCGTTTTGCGGACCGTGTAGGTCGGTTTGTCGAAATGCATGGGCGAATCAGCCGTGGCCGAGCGTGACGACGTCCAGATTCAGCGCGCCCGCCCGCCGGAGCGTGCGTGCACAACTGTTGAGGGTTGAGCCGGTCGTGAAGACGTCATCGACGAGAATGTAATGCAGCGCGGCAGTAAGGGTGGCGCCTTCGGCGAGTGCAAAGGCATTTTTGAGGTTGGCCATGCGCGTCCGCCGGTCGAACGCGGTCTGGGTGTGGGTGTCCACGGCGCGGACCAGCAGTTGCTCGACGCTCGTCCCGCCGCCCGCGGCCGCCGCGAGCGCCCGGGCGAGCAGTTCGGACTGGTTGTAGCCGCGCTCGCGCGCCCGGCGCGGATGCAGCGGCACCGGCACCAGCACGCCGCCTCGCACCGCGTCGACGACGTGCGTGGCCCGGCGAAAAATCTCCGTCATGTCGTGCAGCACGTGCAGGCCGCGGTGATACTTGAGTTCGATCACGAGGGCGCGCGCCGGACCCTTGAAAAGCACCGCCGTCCGGCCGTCGCGATAGGCGGGCTCGAGGCCGTCGCATTTGGGACACCGGTGGTTTTCCTCGGCTGCGCCGTAGAAGGGATGACCGCAGGTCGAGCAGTGCGGCGGGCGCACGAAATCCAGCTGCGTCGCGCAGCGGGCGCACAGGTGCCTGAACCCCGCGACGGGTGTGCCCGTCGCGGCGTCGGTCTCGACCACTCCGCGGCAATGCACGCACGCGGCCGGGAAGGTCACCGCGGCGAGACCGCGGGCGAGCGTGGCGAGCATCCGGGGCATGGCGTCGCTCAATAATACACCCGCGTGAGAAACAGCCCTTTCGCCGGCGCCGTCTGGATCGCGGCGATCCGCTCGCGGCAGGCGAGCGACCGCCGGATCTGGTCGACCGTGAGCCTGCCCTCCCCGACCGACACCAGCGCGCCGGCAAGGCTGCGCACCATTTTGTAGAGAAACCCGGGGGCCTCCGCGGTGATTTGCAGCACGCGCCCGCGTTGCCGGATCGCGAGGCGCCGCAGTTCCCGGGTGGTATCCTCGCGCTCGGGGCCGTTGAGCGCGGTGAACGCGCGGAAATCGTGATGCCCCTCGAGCGTGGCCGCCGCCGCGCGCATCGCCCCGACGTCCAGCGGCCGGAACACGGGCCAACAATACGGGCGTTTGAACGGGTCCGCGTCGCCGAGGTGCACGTAGTAGTCGTAGCGCTTGCCGGTGGCTTGGAACCGCGCGTGAAAGTCGGGTGCCGCGACCCGCACGGACTTGATCTGCAGGGCCGGAGTCAGGTTGGCGCGCATCGCCGCGAGCAGTTTCGCCGCGCCGTGTCGCCACGCGGCGTCGAAGTGGAATACCTGGCGATGGGCGTGCACCCCCGCGTCCGTGCGGCCGCTCGCGTGGGTGCGGATGCGGGTTTTGAAGATCTCCGTCATCCGCGCCTCGACCACATCCTGGATCGCCGGGAGTTCCGCGTCGCCGGGGCCGTTTTCCCCGGTCTGGCTCTGCCAGCCGGAAAAAGGCGTGCCGTCGTAGGCGCACACGCAGCGCCAGCGGGTGGTGCCGGGGTCGGGGGCGCTCATGGCGATTCCTCGCCCGGTGGAGGCGGCAACGGGATCTTCTGGTTGAGAAAATCTTGGAGAATCAATGTCGCGGCGCGGGAATCGATCACGCCGCTGGCCCGCACGTCGCGGCGCTTCGCTTTGGCGATCGTCGATTCCGCTTCGTAGCTGGTCAGACGTTCGTCGACGAGGTGCACGGGCAATCCGAACTCCGACCGGAGCTTGGCGGCGAACGCATCCACCTCCTTGGCCTTGAAACCCGGGGTATCGTCCATGTTGAGCGGATACCCGAGCACCAGATCGGTGACGCGCCGCTGCTTCACGGCCGCGGCGAGCGCGGCCCAGCGGCGGGACTCGTCGGCCTCGGTCAGGGCCGGCAACGGCGTCGCGACGCCCAGGTCGTCGCCGAAGCTGAGCCCGATGCGGCGGGAACCGTAATCAATGCCGAGACAGCGCATCGGGTGATTCCGGCACGACGCCGCCGTCCGGTGCAATTTCATTTGCGGC
>JBILLY010000576.1:0-3903 GCA_044375835.1 Opitutaceae bacterium | reverse complement strand
ACCCCGGCGGCTACACCAGCTACGCCTCGATGCACGAGCTCCACCGCTTCTCGAGCACCTTCGCCGACCTCGAAAAGAAACTCACGCGCCACGTCCGCGCCTTCGCCCGCACGCTCGAGCTCGACCTCCGCGGCCGCACCATCGCCCTCAGCGACATCTGGGTAAACATCATGCCGCCCACCGCGGCCCACTCGCTTCACCTGCATCCGCTGTCGTTCATCAGCGGCACCTACTACGTCGCCACCCCGCCCGGCTGCTCCGGCCTCAAATTCGAGGACCCGCGCCTCGACCGTTTCATGGCCGCCCCGCCCCGCCTGCCCGGCGCCCGCGAGGAAAACCGCCCGCATATCACTTACCCCGCCGAAGCCGGCAACGTCATCCTCTTCGAGAGCTGGCTCCGCCACGAGGTCGCCGCCAACCGCGTCGCCGACGAGCGCATCAGCATCAGTTTTAACTTCAACTGGTCCTGACCCGCGCCGCGGCGCCTGCCCGGCCCGTTGCTCCCGCCGGCCGGAATCATCCCGCCCGGCTGGAAAAATCGCCGCCGCCCGCCATCCTCCGTCCATGCTTGTGATCCGCCGCATGGTCGACCGCCACCGCGCCTACACGGCCATGTTTCTCCCCGGAGAACCGGCCAGGATTTTTCCGACCACGGATCAGGAGCACGCCCGCATCCTGCAGATCTACAAACAGGACCGGCCCTACGACGGTATCGTCAACGACTTCACCGACACCTTCACCGCGCCGCCCCCGGGCCAGCCGCCTCCGCCGACGTCGGCCGCGGCCAAACCCGCCCGCCCCGCGCGGCCCCGCCGCCGCTGACCGCATCGCGCCCGCGAACGACCGCACCGCCACGCCGGCCCCGACGCTTCGCCGCGGGCGGTAGCTCCCGGCCGGTGCGCCCCTCGCCGGCGTTTCCCGCCCCACCGCGTCAATTCTTCTTCGCCGCCCCGGCCGCCGGCGCCCCACGCACCGTCGGATACGCGATCCCGAGCTGCTCGAGGTAGGTGCCATACTTCGTCGGGTCGTAGTGGAGCTTCCGCTGCCCTTCCCGAAACTCCGCCATCGTCTTCGTGTTGAGCCACACCGCCGGCTGGTCGCCCGGCGCGATCAGCGGCCGGTAGCTCCGGTCCTTCGTCTGCACGTCGCGAAAATACGTCCGCGCCTGCTCCACCAACGCCGGCTTCGTCACCAGGTCCGTCAACGTCATCGCCAGCGCTTTCGCACCCGCCAGTGTGCCCTTGTGCGCGATCGGCGTGGCCATCGCCACCGCGTTGGCCCAGTTGTGCCCGGGCAGATTCGGGATGTTCGCCGGATACCGCAGCACCACCGTCGGCACCACCCACGACACGTCGCCGATGTCGTCGGACCCGCCGTTGCGGTTGTCGTCGCTCGCCGGCCCGCGCATCGGCCGCAGCTGCACCGCCAGGCCCGTCATCGGCGCCTTGATCTCGCCCTGCAACGCCTTCGCGAGGCGCTGGTCGTCGTCGCTCCACTTCGGCAAGCCCACGTCCTTGATGTTCGCGCTCAGCGCCTCCGCCAACGGCTTGTTGAAATGTCCCGGCCACGCCGCCCCCAGCGTCCGCGCCGTCACGGTCGTATTGGTCATCATCCCCGCCGCCCGGCGCGTCCGCCCCGCTCGCAATCCCCGCATCCGCCGCGCGGAGCGTCCCCGCCTTCCCTACACCCATCGCCGCAACGCCGCGCGCAGTTTTTCTTTCGCCCGCGCCACGCGCGCTTCCACCGCCTTGGGCGTCGCGCCGATCGCCGCCGCGATCTCCGCCTGCGCCATCCCTTCGTATTCAAAAAGCACCAGCGCCTCGCGCAGCTCCAGCGGCAACGCCGCCACCGCCGCCCGCACCGCCGCCACCCGCTCCTGCTGCTCCAAGTCCGCCGCTCCGCCGCCCGCGGTCGCGGGCGCCTTGTCCGCCGAAGCGCCCTCCCACTCCTCCAGCGCCACTTCTGGCCGCCGCCGCCACCAGCGCAGCCGGTTGCGCGCGAGGTTCACCGCGATCGCAAAAACCCACGGCCGCACCTCCGCGTCCGCCCGGTATTTTTCCCGCTGCTGCCACACCCGCACAAAGGTCTCCTGCGCCAGTTCCTCCGCCTCCCGCGCATTGAGCACCAGCCGCGCGATCACGGCCTTCACCGGCCGCTCCGACCGCGCCATCAGGGCCCCCAGCGCCGCCGCCTCCCCGGCCTGCACCCGCGCCATCAGCGCGCGATCTGCCTCCGCCGTGTCGTCCCGCGTGCCGCTGTCGCGCTCCATCCTCACGGGCCCACGCGCACGTTCGGCGCCCCGTGGTGCGCATACCCCGCCACCCGCGGCAACACGAACGCCAGGTAGCGCTCGCCCTGCCCCGCGGGCATCAACGCCGCCACCCGCCGGAAATGCCCCGTCATCGCGTCCACGCACACCTGCTCGAGCCGCGCCACCTCCGGCGCCGGCGCCTTCCGCTCCCGCGCGTCCATGATTGCCGCGCAGTGCTCCCCGCAGGCCACGCTGTAGTCGTCGTGCAGTTTCTTGATCGCCGCAAACTGCGCCTCATCGAGGCGAAACTCCACCCGCAGCCACGCCATCGCGTCGCCGTCCCGCGCCGCCGCCTCGAGCGTCCGGTCCGCGTTCAACCCATATCCCACGCCAAACGCCGCCGCCCCCGCCGCCAGCGCCAACCCCAGCGTTATCCACAGATTTCTCCGGCTTTCGTTCATATCACACGCCACACATCACTCGTCACTCGTCACTCATCACTTCTTCGCGCCCGCCTGGACCTTCTCCGAGCGCGCGTCCAAGCCGTCCACATACGCCGCCGCCAGACGCGCACTGTCCGCCGCCGCCCGCGCCCGCGCCCGTTCCTGCCCGCCCACCGCCCCGGCCGCCACCGCCACGAGCAAGGCCGCCGTGACGCCCGGCAGGTGCCGCCGGGCGTAGCTCGCCCACGGCAACGGCCCGGCCGCCTCGCCCGCCCCGATGCGCCGCCACACCTCCGTGCGGAAGTTCGGGTCGGCCGGCGGCTGCACCCGCCAGGCGGCGAGCGTCCGCCGGAGCGGATCGGAGGGTTCGGGAGCATTCATCGTTTGCACGGTTTCTTCACACAATAACCCCGCTCGCCTGAAATCCCGCAGAAAATTTTCCGGGGGATTTTTCCCGCCGCGGTGTAGTCCCCGTGCACACACCTTATGAAACTCCCCCGCCGCCTCACCGCCGCCCTCGTCCTCGCCTCGCTCGCCGTCGGCTCGTTTGCCGTCGCCGCCGACAAAAAACCCGCCCCCGCCGAAGCCGAGGTCATCGCCAAAGCCCGCGCCGCCTACCCGCTGAAGACCTGCCTCGTCTCCGGCGAGTCCCTCGGCAGCATGGGCGAAGCCGCCCCCTACATCCACCGCGTCAAGGGCCAGCCCGACCGCATCGTCTTCGTCTGCTGCGAAGGCTGCATCGACGACTTCAAGGCCGACCCCGCCAAATTCCTGAAGAAGGTCGACGACGCCGCCAAGGCCGCCGCCAAGAAATCCTGACGTCTCCGTCCCCGAGGTAGGGCGAGGCGTCCCCGCCGAGCCGTCGCGCTTCCCCGCGTGCCCTCCCGTGGCACCGGGGCTCCGCCTTGCCCTGCCTTGACCACCTGCTCCCCGCCCGTCGTCGCGCCATGCCGTCCGCCACTCCCTTCTCCGCTGGCCCTACCTCCGTCCCGCGCGCCCGGGCCCACCGTCGCTGTTTCTCTCCCGCCGTATTCCTTCTCCTCTCTCTCTCCCTGGTCCGCCCCGCCGTCTCGCTGCGCGCCAACCCCGCCCCCGCCCAACCCCTCGCCCCCGCAGTCCCAACCGCCCCTGCCGCTCCCGCCACCGAGGCCACACCTGCCCCCGACGCCGCCCCCGCCCTCCTCGCCGCCGTCGCCCGCGCCCCGCAAC
>JBILLY010000021.1:0-15642 GCA_044375835.1 Opitutaceae bacterium | reverse complement strand
CGCCAATGGCAGTTACGAATTCTCCTGGGGCTACGCCGGCGCCCTCGCTGATCCGGAGCGGCGCAAGACCATCAAGCAATGGCTCCTCGATCCAAAGCTCACCGGCGGCGGCGCGCTTTTCGACACCGGGGTCTACCCAATCCAAGCCGCGTGCATGATGACGGGCAAGGTGCCGGTCGCCGCCCGCGGCTTCGCCTCCACCCGGCACAAGGATCTTTTCCCGGCCGGCGTGGAGGAGACGATGAGCTTTGAACTGACGTTCGCCGACGGCTTTCAAGCGCTCTGTCGCGCGAGCTACAGCGGCAACTTCCACCAGTGCACCACCTACGGCCCAAAGGGCGTAGTTGAAATTCTCCCCGGCCTGCCGACCGGCAGCGTCTTCGGCCAGAGTTCCAACGGAAAGCCCAACCCCAAGCGCCTCGTCGTAAACCGCAAGGACGTCGGCGCCGAGGACACGCTCCAGCTCGGCGCGATGCTCGACGCCTTCGCCCACGCGATCACGACCGGCACGCCCTTCAAGGCCGACGGCGCGATGGGTCTGCGCGACGTCCGCATCATGGAGGCCGTCTACGCTTCGTTTGCACAGGCTGGGAAAAGTGTTTCGATCCGCGCATGAAACTGCCCCGCCCGCTCCGCTGCGCGGCGCTGCTGCTCGCCCTACCCCTCGGCGCGGCCGCCGCCGATGCCGAGGCGCTCTTCGTCCGCCGGGTGTTGCCACTCCTGCACGACAAGTGCCTCGCCTGCCACGGCACCGACGAGGCCAAGATCAAGGGCGGCCTCGACCTCCGCTCCCCCGCCGAGGCGCGCGCGGGCGGCGACAGCGGCAAGCCCGCCTTCGTAGCCGGCCGACCGGAACTCAGTCCCCTCTACCTCGCCATCACGCGCACCCACGACGACTGGGAGGCGATGCCGCCCAAGGAAGCCGACAAACTCTCCGCCGAACAAGCTGGCTGGATCAAGGAGTGGATCACCGGCGGTGCACCTTGGCCCGACGCGACGAAGCAGAAACAAATCGCCGCCGCCAACGCCGCGACGTGGTCCGCGGAGGACGGCGTCATCATGCCCACCAGCGGCGGTCTCTCCGCCGACTGGACCAACCGCCGCTACAAGCCCGAAGGCATGTGGGCGTATCAACCGGTGCGGAAGCCGGCGGTGCCCGCGGCGCGAGAATCGCGAGAAAGAGAGAAGGAGGGACAGAGAGACGGAGAGGAAAAACGTTCTGCTTCGCCGTCTCTCCCCCTCCCCCCCTCGCTCCCTCTTGCCGCGAATCCCATCGACGCGTTCATCAATCAAAAAATCCCCGCAAGTCTGCCCGTCGCCGGACCCGCCGACGCCCGCACGTTCATCCGCCGCGCGACGTTTGATCTCACGGGCCTCCCGCCGACACCCGATGAAGTGGCCGTCTTCACTCCCGCCTACCTCGCCGATCCTCGATCGGCCGTCGCCGCCCTGATCGACCGCTTGCTCGCCTCGCCGCACTACGGCGAGCGCATGGCGCAGCACTGGCTAGACGTCGTGCGCTACGCTGACAGCAGCGGATTCGCCAATGACTTCGAGCGCGGCAACGCGTGGCGCTACCGCGACTACGTCGTGCGCTCGTTCAACACCGACAAACCCTACGACCGTTTCGTGCGCGAGCAGATCGCCGGCGACGAAATCGATCCGCAGAACCCCGAAGCCCTCGTGGCGACCGGTTTTCTGCGCATGGGCCCGTGGGAACTCACCGGCATGGAGGTCGCCAAGGTCGCGCGGCAGCGTTTCCTCGACGATGTCACCAACAGCGTCGGCGAGACCTTTCTCGCGCAGTCGCTCCAGTGCGCCCGCTGCCACGACCACAAGTTCGATCCCGTGCCCACGCGCGACTACTACTCGATCCAGGCGACGTTCGCGACGACGCAGCTCGCGGAGCGCCCGGCGGCATTCGTCCCCGGCGAAAACACCGCCGGCTTCGACGAGGCCAAATACCTCGAGCCTCGCCGTGAAGCCTACCTCGCGACGCTGCGTCGCCTCGACGCCCAGATGCTCGCCGCGGCTCAAACGTGGTTTCAGGAAAAAGGCCTCGACCCCGCGAAATGGAACGCCGCGGTCGAAGCGGCCCGCACCCAGGAGCGCGGCGGCAAGCGGCGCGAATTCGAAGGCGCCTTCAATGTCGCCCGCGGCGCGCTGACCCGCCAGAAGGTGCCCGAGGATCAGTTTCCGCCCAAGCTGCTCGGCTTCAGCCCGGAGGACTACGGCAACGAGCGCGTCGCCCGCAAAGGCCTCGAACGCCTCAAGTGGGAGCTCGACCGCTACGAACCCGTCGCCCACGCCGTCTACAACGGCCGCACGCCCGAACTGCGCGGCGTCTTCAATCCCTTGCGCATGCCCGCGAATCGCCTGACGGACGGCGAGCTGGAGCAGACGTGCATTTTGACCTACGGCGATCCCTTTGCCCTCGGCGAAAAGGTGTCGCCCGGTGTGCTCAGCGCCATCGGTGTCGCGCCGAAAACGCCGGTGCCCGAAACCATCGAAGGCCGCCGCGCCGTCTTTGCCGAATGGGTCGCCACCGCCGCGAATCCGCTCACCACCCGCGCCATCGTGAATCGCGTCTGGCTCTGGCATTTTGGCCAGCCGCTCGCGGGCAATCCCAATAATTTCGGCAGCACCGGCAAGAGACCCACGCACCCCGAGCTGCTCGACTGGCTGGCCGCGACTTTCGTGGAGCAAGGTTGGTCCTTCAAGGCCCTCCACCGCGCGATCATGACGAGCGAGGCCTACCGCCGCAGCTCCTCGCATCCCGACCGCAAGCTCCTCGCCGAAAAAGATCCCGCCGGCACAAGCTACGCCGCCTTCACGCCCCGCCGCCTCACCGCCGAAGAACTGCGCGACGCCATGCTCACGGCCACGGGCGAACTCAACCGGACGCTCGGCGGCATCCCGAACCGCCCCGAGATGAACCTCGAGGCCGCGCTCCAACCGCGGCAGGTCATGGGAACGTTTGCCTCCGCGTGGATTCCCAACCCGCTCCCGGCCCAGCGTCACCGGCGCAGCCTCTACGCGCTGAAGATCCGCGGCCTGCCCGATCCCGCGATGGAAGTCTTCAATCAGCCCACGCCGGATTTTTCCTGCGAGCGCCGCGACGCCTCCACCATCACCCCGCAGGTCTTCAGTCTCTTCAACGGCGCCGCCAGCCACGCCCGCGCCCTCGCGCTCGCCGCCCGCGCCGTGAAGGAATCGTCGTCCGACGCCGATGCCGTCGCACGCTGTTTCTCCCTCGCCTATGCCCGCGCGCCGAGCGCGGCCGAACTCGCCGCCTGCCTCGCGCACTGGCGCAGCATCACCACCCTCATCGCCGGCGACACCCCGACCGCGCCCGCGCTGCCCTTCGAGGTGCAACGCGAAGCCGTCGAGGAGAACACCGGCGAGAAGTTCACCTTCAAGGAAACGCTGCACGCCTACGCCGACTTTGTCCCCGACCTCCGGCCGGCCGACGTCCCGCTGCGCACGCGCGCCCTCGCCGACGTGTGCCTCGCACTCTTCAACGCCAACGAATTCTCGTATGTCGACTAGCCGCTACTTCCCCTGCGCCGGCGCCCGCGCCCTGCACGCCCCGACCCGCCGCGATTTCCTCTACGGCCTCGGCGCGAGCCTCGGCAGCGTCGCCTTCTCCGCCCTGCTTTCCTCCGAATCCCGTGCGGCCGATAAACCGAATCCCCTCGCCCCCAAGCCCGGCCATCTCCCCGCCAAGGCGAAGAACTGCATCTTTCTGATGATGGAAGGCGGGCCTTCGCACATCGACACCTTCGACCCGAAGCCGATGCTCGAGAAACTCCACCTCGAGGAGTTCACCCGCGAGGGAAAGCAGAAATCCGCGATGGAGAGCGGCAAACGCTACTACGTCCGCAGCCCGTTCGAGTTCATCAAGGCCGGCCGGAGCGGCGCCGACATGGCCACCAATTGGTCCCACCTCGCCAAGGTCGCCGACGACCTCTGCTTCTATCGCGGCTGCCAGGTCGACAGCGTCAACCACCCGACCGCGATGTATCAGATGAACTGTGGCAACCGCTTCGGCGGCGATCCCGGCCTCGGCGCCTGGGTCAACTACGGCCTCGGCTCCCTGAACCAGGATTTGCCCGGCTTCATCGTGTTGCCCGAGGTGAGCTACCCGCAGGGCGGCTCGGCCAACTGGAGCAACGGCTACCTCCCCGCGAGTTTCCAAGGCACCCCGCTCCGCGCCAAGGGCTCGCCCATCCTCGATCTCACGCCGCCCGCCGGCGTCACGCCCGAGCGGCAACGCAAAAACCTCGATCTCATCGCGCAGCTCAACGCCGCGCACGCCGCGCAGCGGCCCGGCTTCGACGAACTCGCCGCACGCATGGACAACTACGAGCTCGCCTTCCGCATGCAGATGCAGGTCCCGGAGACGCTCGACCTGTCCAAAGAGGACGAAAAGACCAAGGCCCTCTACGGCATCGGCTCGGACGCCACCGACTCCTTCGGGCGCAAATGCCTGCTCGCGCGCAAACTCGTCGAGAAGGGCGTGCGCTTCGTGCAGCTCTACAACGGCTCGTGGGACAGCCACGACTACATCGAGCGCGCCCACGGCAACCTCGTCCGCGGCGTCGACCAGCCCATCGCCGCCCTCATCACCGATCTCAAGCAACGCGGGCTCCTCGACAGCACGCTCATCGTCTGGTGCGGCGAGTTCGGCCGCACGCCCGACAACGGCGTGCGCGGCGGCACCGCCTACGGCCGCGACCACAATCCCCACGCCATGACGATGTGGCTCGCCGGCGGCGGCGTGAAAGCCGGCCACACCATCGGCGCGACGGACGAGACCGGCATGAACGCCGTGGACAAGGTCCACCACGTGCGCGACGTGCACTGCACGCTCCTGCGCCTCCTGGGTCTCGACGACAACAAACTCACCTACTACCACGCCGGCCGCTTCAAGCAGCTCAGCCAATTCGGCGGCACGGTGATCAAGCAGCTGATCGCGTGAACCCGGCGTCGGGGCTGCCCCGGCCCCGGTCGTCCCCGCACCGCCCACCCTACGGCGGCGCCGCTCCCGTGGCCTGCCGCACCGCGGCCTGCCAACCCAGATAAAGTCGTCCCGTCTCCGCCGCATCCATCCGCGGCGCGTAGTCGGTTCCGCTCGCCGCCACGTTTGCCAACGCCTCCGGCCCCGCCCGCCGCCCCGCGCCCACCTGCGCGGCGAACACCGCCCCGAGCGCGGAACACTCCGGTATGCCGGCGACCGCGAGCCGCGCGCCGATCAGGTCGGCCGTGAACTGCATCAGAAACCGGCTCGCCGTGGGTCCGCCGTCGGCCTGCACCGTCCCGAGCGGGACGGCCGCTTCCGCCCGCATCGCATCGAGCGCGTCGCGGATCTGGTAAGCGATCGACTCGAACGCCGCGCGCGCGATGTGGCGCCGATCGCTGTGGCTGCTCAACCCGACGATCGCGGCCCGCACCTCGGGCCGCCAATACGGCAAGCCCAACCCGGTGAAGGCCGGCACGAGGTAGACGCCGCCGTTGTCCGCAACCTCCTGCGCCATGCGCTCGAGCGTCGCCACGTCCGGCGCCAGTCCGAGTTGGTCGCGCAACCACGTGAGCGTGGAGGCGGCGGCGATGACGATACCCTCGAAGGCATACGTCGGCCGGCCGGCCTGCACCCAGGCCAGCGCCGTCAGCACGCCGCGGGAGGAGAAGCGCGGCCGCTCGCCGATGTTGAGGAGCAGCGACGAGCCCGTGCCAAACGTCACTTTCGCTGTGCCCGGGGTGAAACAACGCTGCGCAAACAGCGCCGCCTGCGAGTCGCCCATCACCCCGCGGATCGGCAACGGGCGCGTCAACGCGCCGTCCAGCGTGGTCTCGCCGAAGGGCGCGCCGCTCTCCCGCACTTCGGGCAACGCCCGCCCGGGCACCTCCCAGAGCGCGCACAGTTCCTCGTCCCACCGCAGCCGCGTGATATCGAAGAGCAGCGTCCGGCTCGCGTTGGTGTGGTCGGTCGCGAACACGCGCCCGCCCGTCAGCCGATGGATCAGGTAGGTGTCGATCGTGCCGATCAGCGCCGAGCCGTCCTCGAGCCGCGCGCGCAACGCGGGATCTTCGCGCATCAGCCACTGGAGCTTCGACGCGGAGAAATACGCGTCGAGTCTCAGCCCGGTCCGCGCGTGGACCAGAGGTTCGTGCCCGGCCGCGGCGTGCGCCGCGCAGAGCGCGTCGCCGCGCCGGCATTGCCACACGATCGCCCGCCGCAACGGCCGGCCGGTGGCGCGCTCGAAGACCACGATCGTCTCCCGCTGGTTGGTGATGCTCAGCGAGACGATCTCGTCGCGCCGCGCTGCGTGGCGGCCCACCAGCGCGCCCAGCACCGCGAGCGTGTTTTGCCAGATTTCCTCGGCATCATGCTCCACCCAGCCCGGCTGCGGGTAGTGCTGGCGATGGTCGCGCGCCTCCCGGTCCACCGCCCGGCCGTCCGCCTCGAAAAGCAACGCTTTCGTCGCCGACGTGCTCTGGTCGAGGGCGAGATACAGGGGCATGGCTCAGGTGCGCTTGAGCGCGTCCAGTGCCGTGGCCGCGAGTCCTTCCATGGTAAGCCCGTAGTGGCGGAAGATGTCCGCCTGGCTCCCCGTCACCGTGTAGTCGTCCGGGATGCCGACGAGGCGGAACCGCACCGCCAGCCCCGCCTGCGCGATCACGCTCGCGACCGCTTCGCCGAAACCGCCGTGGACCATGTGCTCTTCCGCCGTCACAACCGCACGACACTCCTTGGCGGCCGCTGCCACCGCGGCAACGTCGAGCGGCTTGACGGTCGGGAAACTGAGCACCCGGCACCGCAATCCAGCCGTGGCTTCGAGGTGCGCGGCGGCAAGCAGCGCGTGCACGACCGTCTCGCCCGTCGCGAGGAAGGCCACATCGTCGCCGTCGCGGAGCTGCCGCGCCGGGCCAAAGCGGAACGACTCCGACCCGCCCGCCGGCAGCGTGTAGAGCGGCGCCTTGCCGAAGCGCAGATAAACCGGCCGGTCCGACGCCGCCGCGGCGCGCACCGCCTCGCGCGTCTCGAAATTGTCGGCCGGCGCAACGACCGTGACGTTGTTGATCGCCCGCAGCACCGCGAAATCGTGGAGCGAGTGGTGCGTCGTCCCGAGCGCCCCGTAGCTCACGCCCGCGCTGATGCCGACAAGCGTCACCGGATGGTCGGAATAGCAGATGTCGTTTTTGATCTGCTCCAGCGAACGCGCGGTGAGGAAACACGCGGGCGACACCGCGAAGACATTTTTCCCGCAGGAGCCCAGGCCGGCCGCGATGCCGACGAGCGCCTGCTCCGCGATACCGACCTCGACGATCTGCCCGGGCAGCGCCTGGCCGAAGGGTCCCAGTTTGCCCGAGCCGCGCGAATCGCTCGTGACCGCGAGCACGTTGCGGTCGGCCCGGGCCAGCTCCAGCAATGTGTCCGCGAACGCCTCGAGATTGGCGCGGCCCATCTGCAAGCCGAGCCGCTCGGCGACGGCCTTGGCCGCCGGGGAATACATGGACGGAGCGGGCGCACTCATGCCGCACCTCCCGTCAGCGCCACGAGGGCGGCGTCGAGTTCCCCGATGGCCTGCGCGTATTCGGCGTCGTTCGGCACGCCGTGGTGCCACTTGCCCACGTCTTCCATGAAGCTCACGCCCTTGCCCTTGGTCGTGCGGGCGATGATGCACGACGGCTTGCCCGCCTCGAGCGGTCGTTCCAGCGCGGCGGTGAGCGCGGCCAGATCGTGGCCGTCCACCGTGCGCACCGCCCAACCGAAGGCCGCCCACTTCTCGGCGAGCGGCTCGTGGTTCATCACGTCGCGGGTGCGGCCGGTGATCTGGAGCGTGTTGCAGTCGATGACGGCGGTGAGGTTGTCCAACTTGTAGTGGGCGCCGGCGAGCGCGCCTTCCCAGTTGGAGCCTTCGGCGAGTTCGCCGTCGCCGAGCAGCGTGAACGCGCGGAAGTCCGCGTCGTCGAGCTTGGCCGCGAGGGCCGTCCCGACCGCGATCGGCAAACCGTGGCCGAGCGCGCCGGTATTCTGCTCGACGCCGGCGACGTGCCGCGTCGGGTGGCCGACATAGGGCGAGCGGTAGGCGCAGAGCGTCTCGAGGTCCGATTCGGGAAAGAAACCGCGGTCCGCCAGCACGACGAAGAGCGCCTCGACGGAGTGGCCCTTGCTCTGGATGTAGCGGTCCCGGCCGGGGTCCGCCGCCGTCGCGGGCGAGACGCGCAGTATCCGGTTGTAGAGGACGTTCAGGATGTCCACGCAGGACAGGCTGCCGCCGGTGTGGCCGGCGCCGGCGTGCTTGATCCAGCGCAGCACGCTGCGGCGGTAGCGAAGCGACTTCAGCGCGAGTTCGCGGTCGGTGGGCATGTCAGTCCTGCGGGGCGGCGTGGTGGTAGACTTCCCAGCCGAGATACCGCCCGAACGCCTCGGCGAGGATGCCGGCGGTGCGGGAGGCGTTCATCACCACATGGTGTTCGAAGCCCTCGCGGCAGACGTGGCGCATGAGTTTCTGCAGCTGCGGCACGTGGGCGACGGCGCGGTTGCCGAAGGTCTTCAACTCGTCGTCGGTGAGCACGCCCTCGCCGACGTAGGTGCGGATGCGGCCGGCGCTGTCGTCGGTCGTGATGCGGCCGAAAGTCAGCGGCGCCGCGGGCGTGCGGCCGTCGAGCGCGCCCCAGGTGTTCTCGACGCCGAGGGTCGAGCCGAGGATGGGCGCGTTGAGGATCTTGATGTCGGGCAAAAACGACTTCGCCCAGTTCCCGCAGTGGAAAAGCACGCACTTGTCGGGGTCGGCGCCGTAGTTGTTGTTCCAGTCGACGAGGGCGCTCGGCGACGACGACGCGAGCTGCATCGCATACATCGTGAGCACGCCGGTGACGTCGACCTCGCACGCGCTGGGGAGGAAGTTCTCGCTCATCATGCTCATCGAGGTGCAGACGTTGCAGCCGTGGTTGGCCTGCACGGAGGTCCAGCACTGGATCGCGGTGGCATCGAGGTGGTGCGCCGCCACGAAGTCGTCGAGCACGAGACCCAGGCGGGCCATCTGGAGAAGCTTCGCCGGCGGGACGGCGGTCGCGTTGGCGTAGGCGCGGATCTCGTCGGTCTTGGCGACGAGCCGGGCGTCTTTGTCGCCGATCTTGCCGGCGGCGCCGAGAATCTCGGAGAGATCGACCGTCGTGACGCTGATGCCGTGGCGCTCGAGGATTTTCTCCGAGTAGCGCACCGTGTTGAACGCGCCGGGCCGCGCGCCGACCGCGCCGATGCGCACCTTGCGCAGGCCCTGCACCACGCGCGCGACGGCGATGAAGTCGCGGAGGTCGGCCTTGAACGACGCATCGAGCGGATGCACGACGTGGCTTCGCGTGAGGGTGTAGGCGATCCCGGCCTGGCGGAGATTGTTGCAGACGGAAATCTTCCCGCAGAAGGCATCGCGGCGGCGGATGACGTCGAGGCGGTCGAGGTCGTCGGGGTAGCCCTGCACGAGCACGGGGACGTCGAGGCCGGAGAGCTTCAGCGTGTCGGCCACGCCCTTCTCGTCGCCGAAGTTGGGCAGGCAGACGAGCACGCCGGCGATGCGGTCGCGATTCTTCCGGAAGAGCTCGGCGCATTTGCGCGCATCGCCGTGGGTCTCGACGCCGCCGAGCTTCGTTTCGGCCGGGTCGAGCATGACGGCATCGACGCCGAGTTCGGCGAAGAGCGTCACCAAATCGGCGCGGGCCTCGGCCACGAGCTTGTCGGGGAAGAAATCGCGGTTGCCGACGATGACACCGAGGGCGGTGCGGGAAGAGGACATGGGAAAAGGGAAAACTTCAGTGAATGAAAGAGGGAATCGGGACGAGGTCGCCGCACCGGGATTGTAGCAGCCTGAAGTCCGGGATTTCTCCCGTGGCCGGACGCATTTGTAGTGGGATTCTAAGGTTCCGCCGGTGCGATCCGCTGGTCAGCGCGCGCCGGCACCGGCGCGGATTCTTTCCTCAAGCCCGTCGGTCGGGTCGGCCGTGTAAGTGTAGGGCGGGACGAATGCCTTGCCGTTGCCGTAGAAGCCGGCCTGGCCGGTGACGCCTTCGTGTTCCTTGATCGCGATGGGACCTCTCGCGGCCGCGGGGATGGCCACGTCCTCGATCGACTCGAGCACGCTGTTCCCGTTGCCGCGGGCATAGTTGAACACCGTGGAAGTCTCGGCGCCGAGCTTCTCGGATGTCCACCACCACGAAGGGCCGACGAAGTCCTTGTAGATATTCCGCTCCGACCGGACGTTGGCATCGACGCCCGGGCGCACCGCGTAGTAGGAGCGCGACTGGATGTCGGTGCCGGCGAGGCAGAGATTGTTGAAAGTGTGCACCTGGCCGAAGCGGACGCGGGGCATGCGCTCGTTGACGAACTTGGCGTAGAAATTGTGATGGAGCGTGACCCGCAGGTGCCCGCGGCTCGTGGTGTCGTTGTCGCTCGCGCCGATGTTCACCCCCATGTGATCGTGGCCGAAATAGGTCTGGCGGAAAACATTCCAGGAGAGGGTAACGAAGTCAGAAGTCCCCGAGACCACGAGCAGGTCATGACTGCCGTTGATGAACGAGTTGTGGTCCAGCCAGACGTTCTTCACATCGTGCAGGACGGTGTTGGGCTGATTGGGTTTGTTCACCCCCACGAGATGGAGGTTTTTGATGATGACGTTGCGGGAACCGGGGAGGTGCAGCACGCGGCCATCGCTGCGGATCTCCGCGCCCTGCAACCCGACGATGGTCTTGTTCGATCCCACGGTCAGCGTGCCGCGAAGCTTACCGTCCACGTGGATGACCCTCGGCTCTGCGCCGGCTGTCTGGGTCCGAAGTTCGGTCATGTTCCGCACGACGACGGAGCGGGCGTTGCCTCCGCCGGTGACGCCGTCGCCCTGGGTCACCCAGCCGACGGGCGGCGCGTTCAGGTAACTGAAGTCCACCGGGGCAGCGGGCCCGGCGGTTGGTTCCGGCTGGCCACAGGTCCCCGGGGACGGATTCGCGCCGGTCACTTTCAGGTAGTCGATGTTGGCCAGGCCCAAGTCAGTGATGGCTTGCAAAGCGATGGTGTTTTCCCCGGCGATCAAATCGACGTTCACGGTTGCGGTTTGCCACTGCGCGAAGCTTCCGGTCAGAGGCAGGGGCACGTCGAACTTTCCGTTCGCGCCGCCATTGATCTCGAGCACGCCCGGGCGGGGTTGCTTGCTGCCGTTGGCAAAGCGGATTTCCAGCGAATGCGGACCTCCGGCCGGGGACTTGACGCTCCAGGTGATCCGGGCGGCTTTGTCGTTCGGCGTGTTGATATAACCTGCGCCGGTATAGCCCGTGCCTTTGGCCTCGAACATCACGGGATCGCAGCTGCCCGGCTCCAACTCCTGCAGGGTGATGCTCGTGACGGCCTTCGAGGCCGCGTGTGCAACGAGAGCGCTGGCGAGCGCGAACGTGATCGCGACGGGCAACCGGGGAAAGAAATCTCTCATGGGGTGGAAAGGGCGAAGCGGTGAAGATCAGGCGGGAAACACCGCGGCAGCGGCGCGTGATGGTCGGCGATCATTGCGTCGCGGGAAAACGACGGGCGCGCCACTCGGGATAATCCTGCGCGAGGAGGCTGGCGGGCCACGTGCCGTGGTAATCGTAGCCGCTGCGGCGTTCGTAGCCGACTTTGGCGTAGTCGTAGTTGAAGACCGAATCGCGATCGAGGTAGAGCGGGCGGTTCGTGCCGAGTTCGTAGAAGCGAGCCCAGAGCGGCGGCGCGGCGGGATCGTTGACGAGGCGCCGCTCCGTGCGGCCGTCCGGACCGGGAATTCGGTCGAGTCGGATGCCACTGATCGAGACGGCCCGCAACCACGCGACGGCCCCTTCGATGGCGGCAACGATCTCCCGGCTCGGCTTTTCGACCGACATCAGGAAACGCACCACCTCGGCGGTCTCGCCGCCGGAGAGCGAGGGAGGCTCGTAGGCGCGCGCCCAGGCGGGTGCGAGTGTGCGCTCGTCGTGCTGCGCGCACCATGCGGTGAGTTTGCCGTCCTGTCTGACCTGGGTTTTGAGGATGCAGTCGAGGCCGCGCTGGACCGCGGCGGCGGCTTTCGCGCGACGCGAGGCGTCCACGAACGCGTAGGGCGATTGCCCCGCGGCGACATCGCGCACAATGATCAGCACACGGATCATCGCGCCGTCGTTGTAGGTAATGCGGTCGTAATACTCTCCGCGTAGGGGAAAGAACTGCGGCCAGCCGCCGTTGGGATACTGCGCGGCGAAAATGTAGTCCAAGCCGCGGAGAAACGATTCGCGGTAGCGCGCGTCGCCGGTTGCCTGCACCAGGCGGGCGAGAAACTCCATCGGCAGCGTGGTCGCATCGTTGTCGAAGCTGTTCGCGCGGCCGCGTCCCTCCGGCGGAATGTCCTCCGGCGTGCGCGGTGCGACGGCGAGATTGGTGCTCTTGGGCCAGCCACCCTGCGGCGATTGATACTGCACGACGCTGTCGGCGACGGCGCAGGCCGCGGCGGAGTCATACCATTCGGGCTTTTGTTTAAGCACATCCTGGCCCCAGCGCGTGATCCCCTCGGCACCGTGGACGGCTCCGGCAAGGATGCAGAGCGCGGCGACGACGACGGCGACGAGCGGGTGAGGAGAGCGTGATCTCATGGGGCGTGCAGCGGGCCAGGGCGAAACGTCGCCGCCGGGCAGGCGGCGCGAGTCAGGGCACGACCGTGACGATGACGCGCTGGTAGCGCGTGAGGCGCGGCGTGCCGTGGTCGGTGACGGCGAGGATGATGTGGATCGTGCCCGTGCCGGGCGGCATCACGCGACCGCTCGGCACGATGAACGACCCCTTGGGTTGGTCGAAATTCTTGATCTCGATCGGCTGCCCGGTGCGGGCGTTCGAGGTGATGAACGTGCCGGCCTCGCCGTAGTAGAACCATTCGTAGGAGAGCGCGTCGCCGTCGGGATCGGTCGTGCCCTCGGCGCTGAGCTGGATCGTGGCACCCTTCTTCGCGGTCATCGTGGCGGCGTGGCCGAGCTTCACGACGGGCGGGTGGTTGGCGTCCTTAAAGGCCTTCGTCGTCCAATCGATGCGCGCGGCAAAATCGTTTTGGAACGCGGCGCGCCAGCGCCAGATCGTGGCGTGGTTGCTGGTGTGCCAGTTGCCGTCCACGCCTTTCACTTCATCGACCGCGTTGGTCCAGAACGGGCGCGTCTCGGGCTCGAAGTGCCACTTCTCGAAGCGCTGGGTGTAACGTTCGTAACGGCCGCCCCAGCCGCCCCAGTCGGGATGCTCCGGCGCATTCAGGCCGTTACGCACGAGTCCGAGGAAACTGGGCGTATCGCCCTCCATCAGAAACTCGGTGTGCGGGTGCTGCGCGCCGAGCGGGCCCTTGTTTTTGCGGACATGGCGGTCGAGCCAGGGATTGTCGACGAGGCTGTAGTCGGCGCCGGTGAAGCGCGCGTGGAACTTGTCGCCGCTGATGCCGCTCCACGTGGCGAAGTGGTAGGCGCCGCCAGCGTGGAGGCCGGGACTCGCGATGTAGAAAAGCTCCGGAAAGGTCTTCCGAATCCACGGCCCGGAGTCGTCCTGATCGGAGATGGTGTAGACGCGAAGCTTGCCGACGAACTTCGTCAGCGCGTCCGCGGTCCGCGTGGCGCGGACTTTCCAGAGCGCCTGCGCGAGGACGTTCGGTCCGCCCCACACCGGCACCCACAACGGCCGCGGGTCGTCGCGGTCGGCGGCGGCGATGAGCAATTCCGAGCCGGGCGAATCGTGACCGGCGCCGACGGCGTCCATGCCGTAGGCGGGCAGACCGTCGCGAATGAGCGAAAGCAACTGCGCGGCCGGCGGGTAGCCGGGCTCGTGGAGGTTGAGGTTGGCCTGGACCTTGCCGTAGGCCTCGACGATCTCGCGGATGCGCCACGCCGCGGTTTTGGCGCGTTGGTGGATCGAGGTCGTGGCCACCAGTCCCTCGATGTCGAACTGGTTGGCGTAGGTGAGAAACCGCACCATCGACTGCGCGTCGTCGGGTTCGTTTTCGATATCGGTGAGGATGAAAATGCGGACCTTGGCGTCGGCGGCAGGGACGGCGGCCGCAGCGACGGCGGTGAAGACGCCGAGGCCAGCGGCGGCGAGCAGGACGAGGAGTGGGCGGAGATTCATGGCGTCAGGGTGTGCGGGAAGAGCCGGGTTGAGGGTAGGACTGGGCGGCGTCGTCGAGGACGAGGATCCAATCGTTGCCCGGGGCGGGGTTGCCCGGCGGGTTGAACGTGCGGGTGCCGGAGTTGGCGACGGAATCGGCGGCGGTGACTTCACCGGTGCGCGGGTTAAACCACGAGGCGTTGAGTTTCGGGCCGGTGAGCGCGCCGAGTTTCAACGTGAAGTCGCGGCCGGTGTAGGCGTAGGCGAAGAGGTAGCTCTGGCCGCGGGTGACGAGCACGCGGTCGTATTTCTCGCCCTCGGCGCCGGCGACGAGCGACTGGTCGGCGACGCGCTCGAAGAACGGCCGCGAGAGCAGGAGTCGCTTGAGGTGCGGCATCGCGCGCGCTCCGTCGGTTTCGAGGCGGTCCATGATGAAACCCTTCGCGCCGCTGGCGGGCTTTTTCTCCGCGGCGATGTAAACCTGGCGCACGGAGTTTTCGCCAAACGTGTGGCCGGCCGCGCCGGCGAAGACCGACCAATAGGCGTAGCGGCGGGAGTCGGCGGCGGTCCAGTAGGGCTCCTCGGGTTTGTGCAGGCCCTGCGGGGTATTTTCATAGGCGGGCTCGGCGTCGAGCACAGGCCGCTTCGGGTCGGCGGCGCGGGACTCGAGCACGTAGCGCCAGTTGTCTTCGCCGTATCTGCGGCCCTCGATGTCCTGATCGTAGCGACGGTGGCCCGACGTGAACATATGGAAGCTGAGCCACGCGGCATCCTTGAACCATTCGGAGGTCACGGTGCGGCCGAACGGGTGGTAGGACACGAACTGGTGCGGGTTATGGCGGCGGAGCGTCTCACCGATGACCTGCCAGACGTCGGCGTTCTCGTGGCCGCGACCGGAGCCGCCGTTGAGCCAGATGACATTCGGGCGGCTCTGGTAGCGCTTGGCCACCTGCTCAATATAGGGTCCGACCTGCGCGGCCGTCAGCGGCGTGCGGCGCACCATGTGGCTCCAGACCGGCGCGATCGCGATGTAGATCCCGTTGGCCGCGGCGGTGGTGAGCACGTAGTCGACGTGGTCCCAGTAGTCGTATTGCGCGGGATCGGCGGGATCGGCGCCGGGGGTGACGTTCAGTTTCGTGATGTTCTCTCCGACCAGCGCGGGACTGCCGTAGATGCTCTTGTCGTTGAGAAACTGCACGACGCAGAGTTGGACGACGTTGAAGCCCTTGGCCCGGCGGTTCTCGAAATAGGTCTTCACCTCCTCGCGGTTGAGTTTCTGCGGGAGAAGCCACGCGGTGTCGCCGAGCCAGAAGAACGGCGCGCCGTCGGCTTGTTGGAAATATTGGCCGCCGGCGTGGACGCGGATCGGGCCGGCGGCCCAGGGCGTGGCGGCGGTCGCGGTGAGCACGGAGGCAAAAAACAGCAGGAGGGAACGTAGGGTTTTCATGGTCGGCGGGCGAAAGGATCGGCGAGGGTGCGGGTCATCCGCGCGGCGATCTCGGCGTGGGGCAGCG
>JBILLY010000792.1:0-3048 GCA_044375835.1 Opitutaceae bacterium | reverse complement strand
GCGCCCGCTCGCGGCGGCTGCAGCCGGCTTGGTGTTCGGGCTGTCCTGCGCCTCCGTGGCGTGGGCGCTGGTCGGACCGTCCTTCGGAAAGGTGCGCGACCTCCTGCACGAAGGATTCGAGTCGGGGCCCGCGCCGCTCGTCGCGGGCGTGCCGGTCGAACCGGGTCGCTGGGGCGGCGATTACACGGAGTGCGTCGGCGTGCAGCCGGGGCTGAAGCCGGCGAGCGGCGCCAAGATGCTCCGCTTCCTCCGCGGCGATTTCGCGGGCCGGAGCATTCCCACGAGCCACAGCTCCGATGTTTTCCGGTTGGTGGATGTCCGGCTCTACCGGCACGAGATCGAGGGGGGCGATGCGGTGGTGCAGTTGACGGCGGTGTTCAACGCGCTGCCGTTTCCCGACGACGAGAGCTTCGGCGCCACGCTGACGATCTTCGCCCTCGATGCGGGTTTGGCGGGCAACGAAATCGTGAAGGAGCAAAACGTGCTCTCGACCGAGTCGCTCGCGTATTCGCGCAGCAGCCGCGTGATGATGGACCGGGATCCGGCCACATGGCAGAGAGTCAGCAACGAACTGCGGCTGCCGCCGGGCACCGAATTCGTGATGCTCCGCATCGGGATGTCCAACGACACCAAGTCGCCCGACAAGCGCCGCGATAGTTTCGCCGGGCATTTTGCGGACAAGGTGCAGCTCGTCCTCGCGCAGCGGTCGGAGATTCCGGTGCCATGAACGCCCCGCGCGGCATCGCCTCCGTCCTCGCCTCGCTCGTCACCGACACATGATCACGCGCGCCGATATTCCCGCCTGGTCGCTCCCGCTCCGCATCGGGCTCTTCCTTCTCCTCGCGACTACGGCCGCGGCGAAGACCTGGTTCGTCGCCGCCACCGCCTCGCCCGGCGGCGACGGCACCGCTTGGGACCGCGCGTTCCCGGCGTTGGCCACCGCGATCGCCGGCGCGCCCCGGCGACGCTATCTGGGTGCGCGTCGGCACGCTCGAACTTGCCGATACCGTGCGCCTCTCCGCCGGCATCTCGCTCTACGGCGGCTTCGCCGGCACCGAAGCGTCGCCCGACGACCGCCGCGCGATCAACTTCGCCCACGAAACCGTGCTCCGGCTCCGGCGACCCGGCGCGTCCGTGGTCGAGATCTCCGACGGCCGCGACGTGCGCCTCGACGGTTTCACGCTGACCGGCGCGGACGGGCGCGCCGCGCTGCTCCTGCGCCGCTGCGCCGACACCGTCGCACTCGCGCATCTCCGGATCAGCGGCAACGTCTCCGACGAGCCCGGCGCCGGCGTGCGCGTGACCGAGCGCAGCAGTCCGCGCGTGTTCAACTGCCAGATCGCGGACAACAGCGCGGCCGGCGACGGCGGCGGCCTCTACATCGACGCTACCTCGGGCGGCGACTGGTCGTGGTGCATCGTCAACGGCAACACCGCCCGCGGCGCCTTCGGCGGCGGCGCGCTGATCGCCGCGGGCGCGACCCCGCGTTTCGCGAACTGCGATTTCTATTTCAACACCGCCGCCGCGGACGGCAGCGCGCTCGCGTGCGGCGGCGGCGTGACGCTGCGCGATTGCGTGATTTCCTCGAATTTTGCGGCCGGCGACGAGGGCACGGGCGCGGCCGTGCGCGTGCACGGCGGCATCGCGCCGCTCGTCCTGGCCGGCGCCACCTACGTCGTCGGCAACGTCCGGCGCCGCGCCGCGCCCGAATACGCGCCGGGCCTCGACGACGAGGCCCGCGCCGAGATCCGCGACGCGGCCATCGTCTCCAAAAACGAGCGCGGGCCCGCCGATCCCGACCTGCTGGGCCGGCGCAACGACCTGCACACCGTGCTGCACGATGTGTTTGCCCCGCCGCTCACCGTCGGCGCGCCCGCCCCGGGGAAATGGGTGAAGCAGACCCTGCCCGATCGGGCCGGCACGGCGGCCTACCACTGCGTCTATCTCCCGCTCGACTGGCAGCCGGGGAAAAAATTCCCGCTGCTCGTCGGCTTCCCCGGCAACGGCCCCTACCGCAACCGCTTCGGCGACCGCAGCGGCGGCCTGCCCGAGGACAATCCGCTCGGCATCGGCGTGACCGGCGGGCGCGGCGCCGTCGTGCTCGGACTCGGCTATCTCGAGTCGCGCAAGAACCTCGCGCCCACCGGCACCTGGTGGGGCGACGTCCAGGGGACGATCGCCTACACGCGCGACGCGGTGCGCTTCGCGTGCGAAAATTTCGGCGCCGATCCCGCCCGCGTCGTGCTCTTCGGATTCTCCCGCTCCGCGATCGGCGCGAGCTTCATCGGGTTGCACGACGACACCATCGCGCCGCTGTGGCGCGCGTTTCTCTGCTACGACGGCTGGGAGTCGCAGGCCGACATGACGCGCAACTGGTATCGCCACGACCAGCACAGCCACGGCTACGACCCGCGGGACTTCGACGGCACCGGCGTCGCGCGGCGTTTCCAACGCCTCGCGGGCCGGCCGCTTTTCATTCTGGGCGGACGCGGCGAAGCGGAGAAACTCAACGCGCCCCACGGCTGGCCCGTCGAGTTGCTCGCCAAGCCGCACCGCAACCACCACGTCTCCTGGGCGCTGCGCGACACCCCCGAACGCGCCGCCGTCCGCGCGTGGCTCGCGCGCGTGCTCGCCGAACCCGCCCCCTGATTTCCGCATGAAAATGTCCCTGCCCCTCATCCTTCTCCTCGGCGCCATGGGCGCGGCCCGGACTTTCGCCGTCGAGCCCCCGCTCGTCGGGCCCGCCGGCCGCCTCACGCTGACGCCCGCAGGCGGCGTCGAGGTGGCCGCGAGCGACGGCGGGGTCGCGACCTTCGCGCCCGTGTTCACCGTGCTCGCCGCCCGCGCCGATCCGAAGCTCGAGATGCGCTGGGGCCGGTTTCCCGAGCCGGAGATGAAACTGAACGACACCGGCTCGATCTACAACGTGCTCACGTGGGACCGAAAAGGCGCCGGCGCCGCGGACGGCGTCGATCCCGCCCTCGACCAGGGCTACGGCGCCGGCCGCACGGCCAACCTCTTCGCCGCGGGCCGCGCGACGACGCTGCG
>JBILLY010000575.1:0-3911 GCA_044375835.1 Opitutaceae bacterium | reverse complement strand
CCTTTCGCCGCCAGCGCCTTCCGCACCGGCACGATATTCTTGAAAGCCGGATGATACGCCGGCGCGAAAAAGAACACGAAACCCAGCTGCTCCAGCGCCCGCCGCATCTGCTCCGGCGGCGCGTCGAGTTTTACCCCCAGCCCCGCCAGCAGGTCGGCGCTCCCGCATTTCGAGGTGATGCCGCGGTTGCCGTGCTTCATGACGGTCACGCCCGTGCTCGCCAGCACCAACACGACCAGACTCGAGATATTGAAACCGCCCGCATGGTCGCCGCCCGTGCCCACGATGTCGATCGCCCGCCCCGCCCACGCTTCCACGCCCGGGTTCACCGCCCGCTCGCGAAACGCCCGCGCAAACGCCGCCAGTTCGTCCGCCGTCTCGCCCTTCCGCGCGAGCGCCGTCAGGAACTCCGCCTTGCTCTCGTCCGTCTCCGTCGCTCCCGCCAACGCGTCAGCCGCCGCCGCCGCCTCTCCGGCGGTCAGGTCTTTACCCTGCGACAAAGCGAGCGCGAGCACGGACAGTGGAGTCATCGCGCCCGACTCAGCCCGCCGGCGCGCCGGCCGCAAATAAATTTGCTCGGCGGCGCCAAAACTGGAACCACCCACGGGTGCCTCTCTCCCGTTTCCGCCTCGTCCTCCTGCTCTGCCTTGCCTCGTTCGCGCCCGGACTCGCCGCCGCCACCGCCGTCGCCCCGTCCGCTCCGGTCCCCGAAGCCGCCCACAACACCCCGGCGGCCGAGTTGAGCGCCATGGACGCCGTCATCCTCGGCGTGGTGGAGGGCGTGACCGAGTTTCTCCCCATCTCTTCGACCGGCCACCTGATCGTCGCCACCCGCGTGCTCGGCCTCGAGGCGACCACGCCGCTGCTCGGCTCCGATGGCCGCCCGCTTTGGCACAAAAAGCCGTCGGAAAAGAATCCCGCCGGCGTGCCGCTCACGCTCAAGCTCGCCGCCGACACCTACACCGTCGTCATCCAAGCCGGCGCCATCGCCGCGGTCGCCCTGCTCTATTGGGCGCCGCTGCTTTCGATGCTCCGCGGTGTGCTCGGCCGCGATCCCGATGGCCTCCGCCTCCTCCGGAATGTCCTCATCGCCTTCGTTCCCGCCGCCGGCATCGGCTTCCTCGCCCACGATTGGATCGACCGCCATTTGTTCTCCGTCGGTGCCGTGATCGTCGCGCAGGTCGCCGGCGCCCTGTTGATGTTTTTCGCGGAAGCCTGGCGCCGCCGCCAACCGCCCGCCCCCGCATCGTCCTCGGCCGGGCTCGGCGACCTCACCCCGGCCAAAGCCGCCGCGATCGGCGCCCTGCAGTGTGTCGCCATGTGGCCCGGCACCAGCCGGTCGATGATGACGATCGTCGGCGGTTACTTCGTCGGCCTCGACCCGCGGCGCTCCGCGGAGTTCAGTTTCCTGCTCGGCTTCGTCACCCTCAGCGCGGCCTCCCTCTACAAGGGCTACCGCAGCGGCGGCGCAATGATCGCCGTCTTCGGTTGGTCGCACGTCCTGCTCGGCGCCGTGGTCGCCGCCGTCACCGCCGCGCTCTGCGTGCGCTTTCTGGTGCACTGGCTCACCCGCCACGGTCTCGGCGTTTTCGCCTGGTATCGCCTCGCCCTCGCCGGCGTCCTCGCCGCTGTATTTTACCTCTGAAAACCCGGCGTGCGTCGCGCCCGAGGATGACGCTTGACGCACCTTCCGCCCGCTCTTTACCTCGACCCTTTCTCCAAACTCCGCGGGCGCCTTTGCCGGCCTCCGCGCACAACGAAACCTTCCTCCCATGGCCAATCCGAAACGCAAACAATCCAAACGCCGCAGCGCCAACCGCCGCGCGGCCAACGCCTTCAAGGCTCCCGAATTCGCCAAGGATCCGACCGATGGCAGCGCGTTTCGTCCGCACCGCGTCAATCCGAAGAACGGGATGTATCGCGGCCGCCAAGTGCTGAGCGTCGAGGTCTGAGCCTCGCGCTCCCCCTCGGTCCGAACCCCTCGCCGTCCCCGTGGTGGACCCACACACCGGCGTCGTCCCGCGCATCGCGGTCGACGCCATGGGCGGCGACTTGGGGCCCGCTGAAGTCGTCGCGGCCCTCAAGCTCGCCCTCGCCTGTCAACCGGCGGTCAATCCGCTCGTTGTCGTCGGCGACGAGGCTGTTTTGCGTCCTTTGCTCGATCAGCAGGGTCTCCCGTTGGGCCCGCGCCTCTCGCTTCATCACGCCTCCGAGGTGATCACGATGGACGACAAGCCGATCAACGCGCTGAAGCGCAAGAAGGACTCTTCGATGATCCGCGCCATCGAATTGGTGAAAAACCAGGAAGCCGGCGCGGTCGTCTCCTGCGGCAACACCGGTGCCCTCATGGCCGCCGGCACCCTCCGGCTCCGCCCCATGGACGGCATCGTTCGCCCGGCCCTCGCCGCGATCTGCCCGCGCGAAGGCGGCCACTTCGTGCTCATCGATGCCGGCGCCAATCCCGAGGCCAAGCCCGAGCACCTGGTCCACAACGCCATTCTCGGCAGCCACTACTGCCGCGTGATGCTCGGCGTGAAGTCCCCCCGCGTCGGGCTGATGACCATCGGCACCGAGGAGGGCAAGGGCAACGCCCTCATCACCGAGACCAACGAACAACTCAAACGGATCGCCGGCATCATCAACTACGCCGGCCCCATCGAGGGCTTCCATGTCTTCACCGAGCACGTCGATGTCGTCGTCTGCGACGGCTTCGTCGGCAACATCATGCTCAAGAGCTGGGAATCGCTCGTGAAGTTTTTCAAGGCGATGCTCAAGGAAGAGATGAAGGCCAATCCGCTGCGCATGACCGGCGGCCTCCTCTCCAAGGGCGCCTTCGACGCCCTCAAGGAACGCATCAACCCCGAGCGCTACGGCGGCGCGCCGCTCCTCGGGCTCAACGGCAACGTCCTCAAGGCCCACGGCTCGTCCAACCGCCACGCCATCAAGAGCGCGATCCTCGCCGCCCACTCCATGGTCCGCGCCGACATGAACCAGCACATCGGCGCCGATGTCGCCCGCGCCAACGAACTGCTCGCCCAGCCTACCTTCGGCTGATCTCTCCGCGGCTCCGCCCGGCCCGTTCCGGGCCCGCCCGCCCCTCCGTCCCCCCGCGATGTCTTCCCGCTCCACCGTCATCCTTGGCACCGGCTCCTACGCCCCCGAGCGCATCCTCACCAACGATGAACTCTCCCGCATGGTGGAAACCTCCGACGAATGGATCCGCACCCGCAGCGGCATCCGCGAGCGTCGCGTCGCCGCGCCGGACCAGGCCGCCTCCGACCTCGCCGTCCCGGCCGCGCAACGCGCCCTGGCCGACGCCGGCCTGACCGCCGCCGACATCGACCTGCTCGTCGTCGCCACCGTCACGCCGGACATGCCCATGCCCGCCTGCGCCTGCTTCCTCCAGGCCAAGCTCGGCATCCCGACCACCGCCGCCTGCTTCGATCTCAACGCCGCCTGCTCCGGCTTTGTCTACGCCCTCGACACCGCCTGCGCCATGCTCGGCTCCGGCCGCTACCGCAAGGCCCTCGTCGTCGGCGTCGAGAAACTCTCCTCCGTCGTCGATTGGCAGGACCGCACCACCTGCGTGCTTTTCGGCGACGGCGCCGGCGCAGTCGTCGTCGGCCTCTCCGACGAGCCCGGCCGCGGCCTGCTCGGCACCAAGCTCGGCAGCTACGGCGAAAGCGCGGAATTGCTCTGCATTCCCCGCGGCGGCAGCCGCGCCCCCAACACCCCCGAGTCGCTCCAAGCCCGCGACCATTGCATCCGGATGAAGGGCAAAGAGGTGTTCAAACTCGCCGTGCGCAGCATGGACGACGCCGCCCGCGATATTCTGGAACAACAGGGCGTGCGCGCCGATCAGATCGCCCTCGTGATACCCCATCAGGCCAACCTCCGTATCATCGAGGCCA
>JBILLY010000809.1:0-2996 GCA_044375835.1 Opitutaceae bacterium | reverse complement strand
GGACACTTTGGACGCGTGCTGGGAGCCCGCTGGATCGGGCTGCCAGTGCGCGACGCACGTCGCTTTCTACTCAGCTCCGCGTCACTGAGTTTGCTTGGCTACGAACACGGCCGCGCGGATCAGCCCGCGGTGGTTCTGTGGAACGACGTTTCGCACAAAGCTTCCCCTGCGGCCGGAGCACCCCCGGGTGCAGCCGGCATCGAGCAGCCGCCATCGCCCCGCACCTGATTCCAGGCCGCACTGGGCGTCACGCCATAGCGAGTCCGCTTCGGGCCTTCGCTCGCCGCGCACTGCGCACACGCGGGCTGGCATCGGGTTCTGCTCCCGCGGCCTTGGCCGGGCAACATGACACGTGCGCCGCCACGAGGAATAGCGCGGCACGTGATGCGCGGCCGCTGCTCGGGCGGCGTCCTGCTTTGGCCGCGAGGTGGCGCCGCAATGCGGCCCATACCGTCAACACCCCGTATCCCACCCATCACCATGCCGGGTATAGTTCGGCAAAAACATCATGCCCACATCGATCGCGCTACGGCCCCTCGCCCTGAAGAACTCCACAACCAAGGCGACGCCTCGCGCCGCCTATCAAAGCGTCAACCCCTACGACGGAAAAATCCTCCGGACCTTCAAGGCGCTGACCGCAGCCGAACTTGAGGCGGCGATCAAAACCGCCGCGCACTGCTTCAACGCGTGGCGGCGGACGAGTTTCGCGGCGCGCGCGGTCATCGTCGCCAAGGCCGCGGCGTTGCTGCGCGCGCGCGCCGACGAGTTCGCCCGGCCCGTGACGCTGGAGATGGGCAAACGGCTCGAAGAAGCGCGCGGCGAAGTCGCGCTCAGCGCCGACATCCTCGACTACTACGCGACGAATGCCGAACGCTTCCTCGCTCCCGAAAAACTCGAACCCAGTTCGGGCGAAGCCACGATCGAGAGCACACCGTTGGGCGTGCTCTTCGGCGTCCAGCCCTGGAATTTCCCCTACTATCAGCTCGCGCGCTTCGCCGCGCCCAATCTGATGGCGGGCAATGTCGTGATGGTGAAACACGCGGGCTGCGTGCCGCAGTGCGCCGTCGCTTTTGAGCAACTTTGGCGCGACGCCGGCGCGCCGGACGGCGCCTACACCAATCTGCGCATTTCGCACGAGCAGGTCGACCGGGTGATCGACGATCCGCGCATCAAAGGCGTCGCGCTCACCGGCGGGGTGGACGCCGCACGGCGGGTCGCCGCCCGCGCCGGACAAAACGTGAAGAAATCCACGATGGAACTCGGCGGCAACGACGCCTTCATCGTGCTCGCCGACGCCGATCTCGACAAGACGGTCGCGTGGGCGGTCTGGGCCAAGATGAACAACACCGGCCAGTGCTGCGTCGCCGGCAAACGCTTCATCGTCGCCGAGGAATTGGCGGATCGGTTTCTCGCCAAGTTTCGCGCCGCGCTCGCCGCGCTCGTGCCCGGCGACCCCATGCACGCGACAACCACGCTCGCGCCGCTCTCGACCGAAGGTGCCCTGGTTACCCTCCTCGATCAGGTCGACCGCGCGGTGGCCCAAGGCGCAACGCTCCTGCTGGGCGGAAAGCGGATCGACCGCCCGGGCTCCTTCATGCAGCCAACGATCCTCACCGATATCAAACCCGGCAACCCCGCCTTTCGGGAGGAATTCTTCGGGCCGGTCGCCCTTTTTTTCCGCGTCAAGAACGACGAGGAAGCCGTCGCCCTCGCGAACGATTCGGACTTCGGCCTGGGCGGGTCCGTGTTCACCCAGGACGTCGCGCGCGGCCGGCGCGTGGCGAGCCGCATCGACACCGGCATGGTCTTCATCAACCACCCGACGTGGACGGCCGCCGCCCTGCCGGTCGGCGGCATCGGAAATTCCGGCTACGGCCGCGAACTCTCCCGCCTGGGCATCCAGGAGTTCGTGAACAAGAAGCTCGTCCGCACGGCGTCCATCGACGCGCCGGCTTGATCGGCTCAAGCCATCATGAACCGCAGGATCGCAGCGCGCGGACGCAACGCCCTGATCGCCGCAGGCTGGAGTCTGCTGCAGTCGGCCTGCGGAACGATCGGACCACGCCCCTTGCTCACGAGTGACATCGCGGTTCCCGCGGTCTGGCCACAGGCCCCGGACTCCCTGCGACCGCTCGACACCGCCGCACTGGCGGCGTGGTGGATGCGCTTCAACGATCCGGTGCTGGAAGAGCTGATCGCGGGCGCCCTGCGGTCGAGTCCTGACGTGCAATCGGCCCTCTCTCGGATTGCGGAGTTTCGCGCCCGTCGCGGTGTGGAACGCGCCGGCTTCTTTCCCTCCTTTGACGGCAACATCACCGGCGGCCGCACCCGCACCACGAATCGCGATACCGACGTGACGACTACTCACCAATCCTTCGCCGCCTCCGTGGATGCGAGTTGGCAGGTCGATCTATTCGGTCGCCAGCGGCAGACGCTCGCCGCCGCTTCGGCCGACCTGGCCCAGCGCGAGGAAAACTACCACGGAGCCCAAGCCTCGCTCGCGGCCGACGTCGCCTCCGCCTATGTGACCCTGCGATCGGCCGAGGCGCAGCTCGCGGTGGTTCAGCGCAGCGTCGGAAGCCGGAGCGAAACCCTGCAACTCTCCCGATGGCGGGAGCAGGCCGGCACCGGCAGCGCCCTCGCCACCCAACAATCGACGGCCGCACTGGAGCTGGCACGCTCGTCGATTCCGACCCTGCAACTCATCGTCGCCCAAACGCGCAACCAGCTCGCGCTCCTTGCCGGCCGCCCACCCGGCGCGCTCGATCCGCTGCTCGCTCCGCCGCAAGCCGTGCCCGCCGCACCGCCGGACCTCGCCATCGGCATCCCCGCCGAGATGCTTCGCCAGCGCCCCGATGTGCGGGCGGCCGAGCGCGGCCTGGAAGCGGCGTTTGCGCGCACCGTCGCCGCCCGACGCCAGCGGCTCCCCTCGTTGTCGCTCGGCGGGTCGATTGGCGTCGAGGCCTTGACCGCCGGTCGCCTGTTCAACCCCGCCT
>JBILLY010000574.1:0-3912 GCA_044375835.1 Opitutaceae bacterium | reverse complement strand
CGGTGACCGAGGTCTCGCCGTCGGCGGCTTCGGCGATCTCGAAGCCGAGGGGGGCGAGCATGTCGACCATGACGGCGCGGTTGACGGCGTTGTCGTCGACGATGAGGACGCGGCGGCGCGGGCCCTCGTAGCCGACGAGGCGGCGCGAGGAGTGGGCGGCGACGGGGATGGCGGCGGTGGCGACGGGGAGCGGGACGTCGAACCAGAAGCGGGAGCCCCAGCCGGGCTTGCTCTCGACCTGGAGGCGGCCGCCCATGCGTTCGACGAGGCTGCGGCTGATGGCGAGGCCGAGGCCGGTGCCGGAGGCGGCGGCGGCGCGGCTGCCGACCTGCGAGAACGGCTCGAAGAGTTTGCCGAGATCCTCGGGGGCGATGCCGACGCCGGTGTCGCTGACGGAGAAGCGGATCGCCGCGCAGGCGGCGAGTTGAGCGTTGAACGTTGAAAGTGGAAGGTTGGGAGGCGCCGCGACGGGCTGGACGGAGAGGACGACGCCGCCGGCGGTGGTGAACTTCACGGCGTTGGCGACGAGGTTGAAGACGATCTGGCGGAGGCGTTGTTCGTCGCCGCGGACCCAGCGCGGGAGATCGGCGGCGACGGCGCTCTCGAAGAGGATGCTCTTCTCCTTGGCGCGCGGGGCGAAGACGCGCTCGACGCCGGCGGTGAAGGCGGGGAGGTCGAAATCGGCGGGGTGGAGCTCGATGCGGCCGGCCTCGATCTTGGAGAGGTCGAGCACGTCGTTGATGAGGGCGAGCAGGTGGTCGGCGGACTCGTGGATGACGCGGACGCCCTCGCGCTGTTTCTCGGAGAGGGCGGCGTCGCGGCGCAGAATCTGGGTGTAGCCGAGGATGCCGTTGAGGGGGGTGCGCAGTTCGTGGCTGACGCTGGCGAGGAAGTAGCTCTTGGCGCGGCTGGCGGCGTCGGCGGCTTCCTTGGCGGCCTGCAGGGCCTGCTGGGCTTCGCGTTTGACGGTGATGTCGGTGGCGACGCCCTCGAAGTGGTCGAGGGCGCCGGCGGGCGTGCGGACGACGCGGACGGATTCGGAGATCCAGAAGGTGGAGCCGTCGCGGCGGAAAACCTCGGATTCGAAGTCGGAGATCTGGTCGTTGCGCTCGATGGCGGCGAAAAACTCGGCGCGGCGCGTGGGGCGGACGTAGATCTGGCGGCCGACCTCGTTGACGGAGGCGATGAGTTCGGCGGGGCTGCCGTAGCCGAGCATGCGGGCGAGGGCGGGGTTGGCGCTGAGGAAGCGGCCCTCGGGGGAGGTGACGTAGAGGCCTTCGACGGCGTTTTCGAAGATGCTGCGGTAGCGGCGCTCGGCGACGGCGAGGGCGGCTTCGGCGTCGTGGCGTTGGACGGCGACGGCGGTCTGCTCGGCGACGAAGTTGAGGAGGTGGAGGTCCTCGTCGCCGTAGGCGTCGGCGCGGGCGTAGTCCTGGAGGGCGATGACGCCGAGGGCGCGGCCGCCGGCGAGGAGGGGGGCGCCGAGGCGTTGGGCGGCGGGGCGGTCGAGGGGCTGATACGGGCCGCGGGCGGCGAGGGTGGCGGCGAGGGCGGATGCGTCGAGGCGGAGGGGGCGGCGCTCGGCGAGGACGAGTTCGGTGAAGCCGTTGCCCGGGGCGCGGGGCGGGGCGGCGGGGACGACTTCGTCGAGGAAGTAGGGAAACGAGAGTTCGCGGCCGTCGGGGCTGAGGAGGGCGACGTAGAAATTTTTGGCCGGCATGAGGCCGGCGACGATGCGGTGCACCTCGGCGAAGAGCATCTCGAGGCTGCCGCCGGCGAGGACGGTGCGGGAGATCTGGAAGGTGGCGGTCTGGACCTGTTCGCGGCGGCGGCGCTCGGTGACGTCGATGGCGACGGAGAGGACGCAGCGCTCGCCGCCGAGCTCGATGATGTCGGCGTTGACGAGGAGCGTGGAGATCGCGCCGGTCTTGGCGCGGAAATCGGCCTGGAGGTCGCGCACGCAGCCCTGGGCGGCGAGGCGGCGGGTGAATTCGTCGCGCAGGCCGGGGTCGACCCAGAGGTCGAGTTCGGCGCCGGTGCGGCCGATGATCTCGTCGCGGGCGTAGCCGCAGTTGCGGACGAAGGCGGGGTTGACCTCGACGATGCGGCGGTCGGCGAGGCGGGTGATGACCATCAGCGCGGGGCTGGAGTGGAAACTTTTCTCGAAGTAGGCGCGCGACTCGCGCCGGGCGGCCTCGACCTGGTGGCGGTGGACGGCGGTGGCGGTCTGGTCGGCGACGAATTTGAGCAGCTCGAGGTCGGCGTCGGTGTAGGCGGCGGGATGGTGGTAATCCTGCACGGCGATGACGCCGATGGCGCGGCCCTCGATGACGAGGGGGGCGCCGAGCCAGATGGCGGAGGAGGGACCGGTGTGCCGGTAGCGGTGGCCGGCTTCCGAGATGCCGTCGGCCTGTTCGGCGCCGATGCGGAGCGGGCGGCCGGAGTCGATGACGTATTCGGTGAGGCCGCGGCCGGGTTTGCGCGGGGCGGGCGTGGGGGCGGTCTCGTCGACGAAGTAGGGAAAGGAGAGGGTGGCGCGGTCGGGGCTGAGGACGGCGACGTAGAAGTTTTTCGCGGAGATGAGGCTGCCGACGACGCGGTGGAGTTCGGCGAAGAGGCCGGAGAGTTCGCCGCCGGCGAGGACGCGCTGGGAGATGGCGTAGGTGGCGGCTTGGACGCGTTCGCGGCGGCGGCGGTCGCTGATGTCGATGCCGACGGTGAGGAGGGAGGGGGTGCCGCCGAGTTCGAGGATATCGGCGTGGACGAGGAAGGTGGCGGCGGCGCCGTCTTTGCCGCGGAACTCGGCTTCGAGGTCGCGGACGGCGCCGCGCTCGCGGACGGCGGCGAGGAAAGCGTCGCGTTGCTCGGGGCGGACCCAGAGGCCGATCTCGTCGGGGGTGCGGCCGATGAGGTCGGCGCGGGCGAAGCCGCAGGCGCGGAGGAAGGCGGGGTTGGCCTCGGTGATGCGGCGGTCGGCGACGCGGCTGATGACCATCAGCGCGGGGCTGGAGTGGAAGCTCTTTTCGAAGTAAGTGCCGGCTTCGCGTTGGGCGGCGGCGACTTGCTGGCGGTGGATGGCGGCGGCGGTCTGCTCGGCGACGAAGAGCAGGAGCTGTTTGTCGTCGTCGGTGTAGGCGGCGGGGTTGTGGTAATCCTGGAGGGCGATGACGCCGAGGGCGCGGCCGTCGATTTTGAGCGGGGCGCCGAGCCATTGGGCGCAGGGGTGGCCGGAGGGCTCGTAGTGGCCGCGGGCGCGGAGGGTGGCGACGATGGCGGCGTCGACGGCGAGGAGGGGTTCGCCGGTGTCGATGACGAATTCGGTGACCCCGTTGCCGACGGGGCGGGGCGGCGGGTGAGGCATCGTCTCGTCGACGAAGTAGGGGAAGGAGAGGACGGAGCGGTCGGTGTCGAGGAGGGCGACGTAGAAATTTCGCGCGGACATGAGGCCGGCGATGATGCGGTGGACGCGCGCGAGCAGGGTGGGCAGGTCGTCGCCGCTGAGCACGGCCTGGGAGATCTCGTAGGTGGCGGCCTGGGTCTGGGTGCGGCGGCGGCGCTCGCTGACGTCGATGCCGACGGTGAGCATGCAGGGGCGGCCGCCGAGCTCGATGATGTCGGCGTTGAGGAGGAGAGTGCGGACGGTGCCGGTGCGGCTGCGGAAATCGGCTTCGAAGTCGCGGATGGTGCGGGCGGAGCGGATGCGGGTGAGGAAGTCGTCGCGTTGGGCGGAGCGGAGCCAGAGGCCGAGGTCGAGGGTGGTGCGGCCGATCATCTCCTCGCGGGTGAAGCCGGAGCCGCGGACGAAGGCGGGGTTGACCTCGAGGAGGGTGCCGTCGGTCGCGCTGGCGATCGACATGAGGGCGGGGCTGGCGTGGAAACTTTTCTCGAAGTAGGTCTGGGATTCGCGCTGGG
>JBILLY010000572.1:0-3913 GCA_044375835.1 Opitutaceae bacterium | reverse complement strand
TCTCGGCACCGCCTCGGGCCGCCCGCACGTCGGGCGGCCTCTTTTTTCTCCGCCCCCGGCCGCCCCGCGACGGGCCGCTTCGCCGCGTCAGAAGAACATCGCCTCGCTCAGCGTCGCCTCCGGCGCGAGCCGGCTCACGCCCGCCGCGAGTTGCGTCAGCCCCGCGCCGAAATTCGCCTCGAACTGCGCCTGACCGGTCGCGAAATTGCCATGCCAGCGGAAAAACCGCGCGGCGGTGGCGTAGTGGAATTCGACGCCGAGCTGATCGGTCCCCGCCGCGTCGTTCCGGAATTCAACCCGCTCGATCTCGGCCCCGCAGGCCGTGAGGCGCCGTCGCAGCCATGCCTGCACCACCCGCCCGTCCGCCGCCAGGTCGCTTCCGTGCCGCACCGTTACCGCCACAAGCCCGTCCGCCAGCCGCTCGGGCGCATACGCCGCCAGGAACTGCCCGATCGTCTGCCGGACCGGCAGCAAGCGGCAATAGACGAGGTCGCGCGTCGTGCTCGGGTTCGGCCACGGATACGTCAGCGCGTCGGCCGGCGCGATCGCGCTGTCGAGCAGCACGCGCTTCGCCCGCCCCAGGAGATAGCGGTAGTCGGCCAGCTTGCCGCTCGCGGAGAACCGGTGCGCCCAGTAGTAGAGCGGCAGGTCGGTCGAGAGACAGATCGACACCTGGTTCTCCAGATACGGCCGCGCGCTGCGCGAATAACTCAGCATCACAAACTCCACGCAGCGCTTGTCGGATTTCGATTTCCCCAGGAAGCACTCGCCGAAAATCTTGGCCCGCATGGTCGGTTCCGGCACATCCGAGTGCAGCGGGCACAGCACGACGATCCGGCTCGGATACCGCCGCGAAAACGCCACCACGGTCTCGAACTGTCGCTGCGCGTCCTCCAGCGTGGTGTTGAGCCCGAGGTGCAGGACGAAGTTCACCTGCGTCGCCTTGGCGTCGTCCGCCTCCGGCGCCGGCTTGCCGTCCGCCGCCGTGCGCGCCCACAGCTGCGCGAGACTTTTGGAAATCGCGCCGACCGGCACTTCGATTCCGGGCAGGGCGTTGAATATGGCAGGCATCGTTTTGGAAAACTCCAAATCCCGAAATCCAAACGCCAAAAAAATCCCGGCGAAAGGACCTCGGACGTTCTTGGTCGTCGTTCTTTGGCGTTTGGTCTTTTGGCGTTTGGAGTTTTGGAGTCTGGAGTTTTGGAGTTTGGAGTTTTGGAGTTTGGAGTTTGGAGTTTGGAGTTTGGAGTTTGGAGTTTGCCGCGCTCCCGCCCGGCTACGGCTGCCTCCAGCAGTGGTGTTGTTTCGCCAGCAACGCGTCGGAACTCGGCGGCCCCCACGATCCGGCCGCATACGCATCCATGCCGGTTCGGCCGACGCTCTTCCAGTAGTCGAGCACCGGGGTGCACAGCTTCCACGAGGCCTCCGCCTCGTCGCCGCGGATGAAGAGCGTCCCGTCGCCCACCATCGCGTCGAGCACCAGCCGCTCGTAGGCCTCCGCGGTGTTCGAGCCGAACGTCGTCGCGTAACGAAAACTCATCTTCACGGGCTGGGTGCGCGTCTCGAGTCCCGGCACCTTGGTGTTCAGGATCAGGCTCAACCCTTCGTCGGGCTGGATTTGGAACGACAGGGTGTTCGCCGCCAGGTCGAAGCGCGCCGTCTCGCCGGCAAACAAGGTGCCCGGTGGCCGGCGGAAATTGATCGCGATCTCGGAAACGCGCCGCGCCATGCGCTTCCCTGAACGCAGGTAGAACGGCACGCCCTGCCAGCGCCAGTTGTTGATCGAGAGCCTCAGCGCCGCGTAGGTCTCCGTGTTCGACTGCGACGCGATGCCCTCCTCCTCGAGGTAGCCCGGCACCGCTTTCCCGCCGAGCATGCCGGCGGAGTATTGCGCGCGCGCCACGTCGCCCGCCGGGCCGATCGTCAACGGCTGGATCGCGTTCAGCACCTTCACCTTTTCGTCGCGGATCGCTTCCGCGTGCAGCGAGCCCGGCGGCTCCATCGCCGTCAGCGCCAGCAGCTGCATGGTGTGGTTCTGGATCATGTCGCGCAGGCAGCCGCTCTGCTCGTAGTAGCCGCCGCGCGACCCGACGCCCACTTCCTCCGCCACGGTGATCTGCACGCTGTCGATGAAGTTGCGGTTCCACAGCGGCTCGAAGATCGCGTTGGCGAAGCGCTGCACGAGCAGATCCTGCACCGTCTCCTTCCCGAGGTAGTGGTCGATGCGATACACCTGGTGCTCCTCGAACACGGAGCGGATCGTCGTGTTCAGCTCGCGGGCCGAACCCAGGTCCTTGCCGAACGGTTTCTCGATGATGACCTTCGAGTGCTGCGGCGTGCCGAGGTGCTTGGCCGCGAGGCCGCTCGCCCCGAGGTTGAGCAAAATCGGCGCGAAGACGGACGGCGGCGTCGACACGTAGAACAGCCGCTGCACATCGCGCCCGAGCTTCTTCTCCAGGGCGTCGATCTGTGTCGCCAGCCGGTCGAAGGCCCCGCGCTCGTCGTAGCCGCCCGCCACATAGGTCGTCTGCGCCGCGATCCGGTCCCACACCTCGGCCTTCAGCTCACGGCGCGAAAACTCCCGGATCGCTTCCGCCGCCAACGCCCGGAATTCCGCGTCGGGGATCGGCTTGCGGCCGTAACCGATCAGGTGGAAATCCGCCGGCAGGAGGTTGTCGCACCCGAGGTTGTAGACCGCCGGGATCAGCTTCCGCGCGGTCAGGTCGCCGGACGCGCCGAAGATCACGACGACCGTCGGCGGCGCGCCGCGATGCTTGCTGAGCCCGTGCAGGAAGGGATGGCGCTGGAGATCGGACATGGAAACGAAAGTTGATTGGTCGCCCCGAGACTGCCGCAAGGGAAATGCAGGATATGACGGTAGGCAACTGCCGCACCTCCCGTGCCGGCCGGCCCGGCGGACGTGTCATGGCCGGTAGTATTTCGAAAAGAGCGCGACGTTCTCGAAGTGCAGCACCTCCGGCGTCGCGCCCGCCGCCGTGGTCACCTCCACGACATCGAACCGGAACGTCGCCGGCTTCGCCGTCAGTCCGCCCAAATACGCCTCCGCCGCGCGCCGCACCGCCCGCTTCTTCCGCTCGTCCACCGCGTGGTAGCCGGGCACCAGCGCCCCCGCCGCCCGCGTCTTCACCTCGACGAACACCAGCACGTCGCCGTCCCGCGCGACGAGGTCGATCTCGTCGCGCCGGTCCGCCGGACTGCGCCAGTTGCGCGCCACGATCCGGAAGCCGCGCTCGCGGCGCAACCACGCCGCCGCGGCGCGCTCGCCGTCGGCCCCGGTGTCGCCTTTCCGGCCCGCTCGCAATCGCTCGAAAAAATCGCGAATCATGCGTTCGCCGGCCTCCGTGATGATACGCACGGCCGCACGGCTGAATGTCATTGCGGCACCCGGCGGCGACTTTGACAATCCCCGACCGCACCGCCACTTTCCGCGTTCCCCATGGCTTCTTCTTCCCTCGCCGGCACGCTTCGCCGGTCGCTGCTCATCAAGGTCATTTCCAAGCCGGCCCCGAGCCGCGAGGACGTTGCTTCGGTGATCGAACTCACCGCGTCCAAGGTCGTCGAAGCGCTGCAGGCCCAGTCGATGACGTTCTACCTCGTCGAGGGCAACGAGATCGCTTTCAAGCAGGTTTACTACTCGCCCACGCTCTGGGCCGGCCACGGCGCGAAGGAAAAGAAATTCCAGGAAACCGCGGCCAAACTCCTCGCCCTCAAGGTCCCGATCGGCAAGGGCATCGTCGGCCGCGTCGTCAAGACCGGCGAACCCGTTTTCTTCCGCAACAGCGAGAGCCAGGCCCCGTTCATGGCGTCGATGGCCCAGACCACCGGCTTCGAGGTCCGGTCGATGCTCACCGTCCCGCTCAAGACCACCATCACCCTCGGCGCGATCCAGGTC
>JBILLY010000573.1:0-3913 GCA_044375835.1 Opitutaceae bacterium | reverse complement strand
GGTGGTGGCGTTTACCAAATCCGGCGAGCGCATCGTCGGCGATGCCGCCAAGCGGCAGGCGGTCACGAACTCGCGCAACACGATATACTCCATCAAGCGCTTCATGGGCCGGAAATTCGACGAGGTGCAGGCGGAAATCAGACTGGTGCCCTACAAGGTCGTGCGGGCGGCGAACGGCGATGCCGCGGTGGAAGTCGAAGTGGGGGGCAAGCCGAAGCGGTTCTCGCCGCAGGAGATTTCGGCGATCATTCTGTCCAAGCTGAAGGCCGACGCCGAGACGCGTCTCGGCGAGAAAATCACGCAGGCGGTCATCACCGTTCCGGCCTATTTCAACGATTCCCAGCGGCAGGCCACCAAAGACGCGGGGCGCATCGCGGGTTTGGACGTGCTGCGCATCATCAACGAACCGACCGCGGCCTCGCTCGCCTACGGTCTCGACAAGAAGGCGGACGAGAAGATCGCGGTTTACGACCTCGGCGGCGGCACGTTCGACATTTCGGTGCTCGAAATCGGCGACGGTGTTTTCCAGGTCAAGGCCACCAACGGTGACACCCATCTCGGCGGCGACGATTGGGACAATGTGCTCATGGATTGGATACTGGATGAATTCAAAAAGGAATCGGGCATGGATCTGCGGAAGCAGCCCGAGGCGCTCCAGCGCATCAAGGAGGAGGCCGAGAAGGCCAAGATCGCTTTGTCCAGCGCGACGACCTACGACATCCACCTCCCCTTTGTCACGGCGGACGCGAGCGGTCCGAAGCACATCCAAAAGACCCTCACGCGGGCCAGGATGGAGCAGCTCACCGAGACGCTTTTCGAGCGCACCCTCGCGCCGGTGAAAGCATGCCTGAAGGATGCGGGGATCGAGGCGGCGAAGATCGACGAACTCGTGCTCGTCGGCGGCATGACGCGGATGCCGCGGGTCGTCGAAACGGCGCACACGCTGGTCGACAAACCCCCGCACCAGGGGGTGAATCCGGACGAGGTGGTGGCGGTGGGGGCCGCCATCCAGGCCGGCGTGCTCCGCGGCGAGGTCAAGGATGTGGTGTTGCTGGACGTCACGCCGCTGTCGCTCGGCATCGAAACCGTGGGGGGGATTTTCACCAAGTTGATCGAGCGCAACACCACGGTCCCGACCCGCAAGGCGCAGACTTTCTCAACGGCGGCGGACAATCAGCCCGGCGTGGAAATCCATGTCCTCCAAGGCGAGCGCCAGTTTGCCAAGGACAGCAAGACCATCGGCAAATTCAACCTCGACAGCATTCCTCCCGCGCCCCGCGGCGTGCCGCAGATCGAGGTCAGCTTCGACATCGATGCCAACGGCATTCTTCACGTCAGCGCCAAGGACCTCGGCACCGGCAAGGAGCAAAAGATCACCATCACCGCCAGCAGCGGTCTCTCCAAGGACGAGATCGAGAAAATGCGCAAGGACGGCGAACTGCACGCCGATGAGGACAGGAAGCGCAAAGAAGAGTTGGAAACGCGCAACGCGGCCGACGGTGTTCTCTACCGCACCGCGAAAATGATGGCCGACCAGGCGGGCCGGATTTCCGCCGCGGACAAGGAGAAGCTCGACGCCGCCGCCAACCACGTGAAGGAGACTCTCAAAGGCACGGATGCAGCGGCGATCAAGACGGCCGGCGAGGACCTCGATGCCACATGGCGGACGGTATCGCAGCAACTCGACAAGGCCGCTGAAACGTCCCGCGCGAACAGCGGACCCACGGGTGGGCAGGCCGGAAGTCGGACGGGAGCGGACCGCGATCCCGGACACGGCGTGAAGGACGATGAGCCCGTGATCGACGCTGAAGTCGTGGAGGAGCCGCTGCACCGATAGGCGGAAAAGCGAACATCAATCAACTCCGCGAAGTGCCCCATCCCGGGCTTTTCCGCCCGGGTTTCGGCGCAATCGCTCCGATCAACCAACAAGAAACTGCCCTCGGTGGTCCGCGAAGCCCGGGGGCCGCGAGCTCCGCCGTCGCCGGCGCGGGAATCAAACGAGACGGCCCCGGATCATCGCCCGAGCTGACGGCTCGCCCCAGAAATTCTGCTACCCATGAACTCCACCGCCCCTCTCTCCGGCTCTCATTTGCGCACCTACGAGCGCATCTTCCAACACCCCGTTTCGCACAACTTGGAGTGGCGCGACGTGCATTCGCTCTTCCGTCACATCGGGCGCGTCGAAGAGGAGCGCAACGGCAACCTCAGGGTAACGCGCAACGGGCAATCGCTGGTCTTGCGCCCGGCCGGCACCAAGGATGTCGCCGCGACCGAAGAGCTGATGACGCTGCGCCACTTTCTCGACCGGTCCGAGCCGACCGCGCCCGATCCGTCCGGCGGAGGCATGCATTGGCTGCTCGTGATCGACCATCATGAGGCCCGCCTCTTCCGTTCCGAACTGCACGGTGCCGTGCCCCGGACAATTCTGCCGCATGAACCCGCGTTTTTCCGGCACGCGCCGAACTCGCTGCAGATTTCCCGCGGCCAGGAAAAGCCCGAGCCCAACAGTTTCTTCGGGCCGGTAGCGCAGGCGCTCCAAAGTCCCGGGCCGATTCTTATCTTTGGCACCGGTAAAGGGCACAGCAGCGAGATGGCGCAGTTCGTCGCGTGGGCCGGGCAACACCATCCGGATTTGGCGAAACGGATCATCGGCACGGTCGTGGTCGATGAAAGCCATCTCACGAGCGACCAGCTGCTCGCCAAGGCGCGGGAGTTTCACGCGCACCGCGCTCTATCCCCGGTATGAAGACCATGAAGGCGGTGTGCATCTATTCCTACGGCGGTCCCGGCGTCCTTGTTTTCGAGGATGCCCCGCGTCCCCATCCGGGCGATGGCGAGGTTTTGGTCCGCGTCCACGCCGCGGGGATCAATCCGGTGGATTGGAAGATCCGCGAAGGTCACCTGAAGGACATGCTGCACCACACGTTTCCGCTCGTGCTGGGCTGGGATGTGTCGGGGGTGGTCGAAGCGCTCGGCACCGGGGTGCACCGATTCAAGGTGGGCGATGAAGTCTTCAGCCGGCCCGACATCCTGCGCGACGGGGCCTACGCCGAGTTCATCGTCATCAAGGAATCCGAAGTGGCGTTGAAGCCGAAGTCCATCGACCACCTTCATGCGGCGGTGCTGCCGCTCGCGGGGTTGACCGCGTGGCAAACTCTCTTCGTCGCCGCCGCGCTCTCGCCCGGACAGCGGGTGCTGATTCATGCGGCCGCCGGCGGCGTGGGCCACATTGCGGTGCAGCTCGCCAAGTGGAAAGGCGTCCACGTCATCGGCACGGCGGCGGCGCGCAACCACGACTTCGTGCGCCTGCTCGGCGTCGATCAGGTGATCGACTACGACACGGAGCGGTTCGAGGAGGTGGTGCAGCCGGTCGATGTGGTCCTCGATACCATGGGCGGAGAGATTCAGACGCGGTCGTTGAAGACGCTGAAGCCGGGCGGCATATTGGTTTCGATCGTCAATCCGCCGTCGGCGGAACTCGCCGCCGCGCAGGGAGTGCGGCAGGCGTTTGTGTTCACCCAGCCCAACGCCGCCCATTTGGCCGAGATCGCGAAACTGGTCGAATGGGAGAAGCTCAAGGTGATCGTCGAAACTGTCCTCCCGCTTTCCGACGCGACCCGCGGGCAGCAACTCAGCGAACGCGGCCACCAGCGGGGCAAGATCGTGCTGCGGGTGATCTAGCACCGGAGAAACGCAGCGATCTACTCATGCCAGCCAACTCCGGGATTCCGGTGCCGATGATGCCGCAAGTCTCATCGCCCGAGGCCGGCTCCACGAACCTTCTTCGGTTCAGAAACAACCCAACAGAAAAGTTATGCTCCATAATCTAAAACAAATCCGCGGCCACAAACTGGCTGCTTCAGACGGCTCCATCGGTCACGTGAAAGATTTCTATTTCGACGACCAGACTTGG